>JAHBSH010000067.1 GCA_019639215.1 Acidobacteriota bacterium | reverse complement strand
AATTCCGCAAGTTCTTCTATCATTGCCTGCGTGTACTTTTGCGAGATCTCCATGAATATTGGCTCCCACTGATCGAATTCAAAGCTGCGGCCCAGAGCTTCAATATGGACGGTTTGCTTTTCGCGGCTTATCAGAAAGCTGCGAGCCGCGCATTCGACGGGACGATATTGAGCGTAATGTGAAAACTTTGAAACATCAAAATCACCGCCGAGTTCGCGGTTTATTCGCGTCAGCAGATTGAGGTTGAACGCGGCGGTCACGCCTTGTGGATCATCGTAAGCAGCAACGATTACTCGCGGGTCTTTCTGCATATCAAAACCGATAAACAATTTGTCATCGTTATTCATTACCTCTCTCAGACTGCGGAAAAAGTTCAAAGCATTGTCTTTTTGAAAATTACCGATGTTCGATCCTAAGAACATCAACACTTTACGCCGGTCGGACCTTCCCTTAAGCGAATCAAGGATCTTGAAATAATCTCCTGTCAGCGGAAAGATGTTTAAGTCTGGACAGGTAAGTCTGAATTTTGCTTCGAGGGTGTCATTTGCTTCTTGCGAGATATCTATCGGTGAATAGGTCAGGTCAACTTGATTGGCTAAGAAATTCTCGATCAAAACAGTCGTTTTCGTCCCATCGCCTGCACCAAGCTCGATCAGGTCGATGGCATTTACACCCCTTGTAAAAGATCGGCGTATAGCATCAGTCTGTTCGGTGAATATCTTGAATTCAGCGCGGGTAAGGTAATATTCCGGCAGCTTCATTATCTCCATAAAAAGCCGCGACCCTTCGTCATCGTAAAAATATCTGGACGAAAGAGTTTTAGGCGTAGATGAGAGGCCGCTGAGAACGTCTTCGGCAAATTGGGTGAGTTCGGGTGTAGTAGAGCTTTGCATAACATTTAGCCGCCGATCGACGGTGATAACGCGGATCGGTCATCAAGCCGGGTCCGCATTATCTGTGTCCTCATTTTCTATTTAGCCAGTCGTATTCCCGTAAACTGCCAACGCAAATGCGGATGGAAAAAGTTTCGATAGGTCGGGCGGCTGTGGCCTTCAGGTGTGGCAACGGACGCTCCGCGAAGCACCATCTGGTTGATCATAAATTTGCCGTTATATTCGCCGACCGCTCCGTCGGGCTTTTTGAATCCGGGATACGGCAGATACGCAGAATTTGTCCATTCCCATCGCAGCCCCCATTCGAACTTTGCATTCGCAGCTTCCCATTCGAACTCGGTCGGCAGTCGCTTACCGCTCCATTCCGCAAATGCCGCGGCTTCATACAACGAAACATGACAGACGGGCGCGACAAGCGACAGCTTGCGCAGACCGCCAAGCGTGAAATGATGCCAGTCGCCGTCGCGGTCATGCCAGTAGAGCGGTGCGGTGATATTCTCACGGTTGACCCAGTCCCAGCCCTCCGAATGCCATAGGCGATGATCGCTATAGCCGCCGTCTTTAATGAAATCCAGAAATTCAGCATTGGTAACAAGCTTGGTGCTGATCGCGCATTCATGTAAGTACGCATTATGACGGACAAGTTCGTTGTCAAAGCAGAAGCCTTCACCCGTGTGACCGATCTCGTAAACGTCTTCTTCAACGGTGATAAATTCGCTGCCCGTCGATGTATGTATTGCCGAAATCTCTTCCGGCGCGTAATTTTCACGATAAGCCGGAAACAGCGGGTTTTGCGCCAGCATGTATTTCAGGTCGGTCAGAAAAAGCTCCTGATGTTGCTGTTCGTGATTTAGGCCGAGGATCACCAGGTCAGAACCATCAGAGTTAGCAAAATGACCCCTTTCCACAGACACATCAGAGAACTCGTTCGGTATCGCTCCCGGTTCTGACAAGAGTTCCATCATCTTTTCATCAACATATCGGCGATATTCAAAGACCTTTTTTACGGTTGGACGACTCAGATCGCCGCGTTGGTCGCGGGCCGTGCGTTCGCCTATGGTGTTGTAATAGCTATTGAATAGAAATCCGAAATCAGGGTCGAAAACTCTATATTCCGGTACGAACTTTTTAAGGATCATTTCCTCAAAGAACCACGTTGTATGAGCGATGTTCCATTTGGCTGGCGATACGTCAACTGTCGGCTGCGGGATATAGTCCTCGACCTCAAGCGGCTCGCAAAGCTGTTCAGTATAGGAACGTACCTTTGCGTATGCATCTGCCAAAGATCCCTTTTCGGGATGAAGTAAAGAAACGGCCTGCATGTTTCCATTAAAACATTTACGGCTACCTAAAGGAAGATTTTTTCGTTCAATGGTGGGAATAGGAGTGTAAGATTCGCGTTACAGGGGGCAACAGATCCTAACTAGTTTTTATCATCAACAGAGCTTCTTTGCATATTTCGGCAAGATACGGATCGGGACTGTTTAGGTATTTTTGCAGAACAGCGGCAGATGTCTTATCGCCGATGGCTCCGAGGGCAAAAGCGGCTTCGCGGCGAGTGTCGTCAGCTTCGCTGGCGTTGCTCAAGATCTTTGCCAGAACAGGCAAGGCTGCCCGGAACGCCGTCAAACGCGTGGCTTTTTCATCATCAGCTTCGACCTGTTCTTTGAACTTTTCGGGAAGAAAATTTTGCGGTGTAACTGAGTAATGCCTGCCGGCTCGCGAATAGAACGCTATTTGACCAAGCGAACGCGCCGCCGAACGGCGATGCATTTCATTTTCCTCGTTCGGTTTGTTTTTTAATATATTTATCAGGGGATCGACCGCTTTTGCATCTCCAACGTCGCCCAATGCTATCACGGCGGCGGTCTTTACCTCGGCATCATTGTCTCTTCGGATGGAATTCAGCAAAGCATCGGTTGCTGACCAATGACGCACGGTTCCTAAAGCCAATATTGCATCACGTCTCACAAATGCGTCGCCGTCATTAAGCAAAGGAAGAAGAACGGTAACTGCTTCGGCAGGAGAGAGAAACACAACGGACGCTACGGCTGTCGCTCTGACAACAGGAATTCTGTCTTTAAGAGCGGGTATCGCAGCACGAGATGCTTCTTCGGATCCTATATTCCTGATCGCAAAGAGAGCGTCGCGTTTTTGTTCGATATCACCTGTAAGAACAGCCGTCGACAAGGATTCAATGTTGGACTGTGTTGTCTGCGAAAAAGCCGGTAAAGCAAAAGCCAGAATCACAACGAAGATTTTGACCGCAAACATAATAAGATGGCGGTAGAGCAGACAGATGGACCTTGCTTGGTTCAAGGCAGATATCATACGGAGCGATATACGTTTGCGTATTGGGTTCGCTCCCATTCCACAACCTGCCGAGCTCGCTTATTCTCATGTGAATCGCCAAGCAGAACGATCAGATCGTCATCTGTATGTGTTTGTCTGTGATTTCTTTGCGGGTTGGAGGTGTATTCAGGAATAGCTGAACGGTTTTTCTTGATTATTTCACGAGCGACATTTGTATTTGTTCGTTTGACCATCTTTTGCCTCCATTTTTAGGGGCAGACGGCCAAACCGAGACTCAAAGCATCAGATCGGTACCGTCCGCGATAGAATTTTTTGCATAATTAAAACTTTTATGTCTTAAAAACTCCTGCCTGTAAGCTGGAATTAACATAACACAATTCGAGTGATCGGTTCAATATTTTGTTGTCAATGATCGTCTTTATTCTGATGTTTTGGTAACCAAATATGTAGCCATGCTATTCTGAATCTGGTCATGACAATTGCTTCTAATATGAAAATTCGAATACTAACCTTCCTCTCTTGTATGTTATGGCTGTTACCCACATTTGTTGCGGCTCAGGGCGAAGTAGTCACCGGAAAGGTGGTAAATGATAGCACGGCACCATGGATCAGGATGGAACGAAGAGGGTGTGATGGAAAATGCCCTGATTACAGGATCGATGTTTTTAAGGATGGGAGAGTGGGCTATGAGGGTTACGAATTTGTAAAGACCATCGGCAAAGCCAAAGGTGAAATTACGAAAGAACAGATCAAGATCCTTGAAAGCAAGATCAATGCTATCAAATTTTTCTCGTTAAACGGTTCATACGGGCATGATGGTGACGGATGTGCTTCGATGAGAGCCGATGCTAGCAGCGTTGATATCATGATATGGACGGGAAGCAACGGTAAAGCAATAAGCCGTTATACAGGTTGCGACGATGGCCCTCCAAAATACAAGCGAGAGATGAATGCTCTTAAAGAGTTTGACGAGCTAATAGATAAAGTTGTCAATATAAGACAGTGGATCGGCAACGAGGAAGAGAGGGAAAAGTTCACCCATTTACAGCATCTCAACTGAGAACTCTCACTTTATTCATGGCCGCTTGCTATTGAGTGGACTTAAATATACTATTCATTTCATGATTCGATCGCTTCACAGCCTCGCCCTTAGATAGCCACCCGTTGAAACGATCCGTTTCGGCGTGCGTGGCGTTCCCCAACCCAATAAAAATCAAATACCAAAAGAAACAGCGGGTAAATTGTCTAAGTCTTTGGATAGAGACGCATTTATCAGCTAAACTTAATTTTTTGTTTTCAAAGCCGGAACGATAAACAGTCCGGAAATTGTGACCTTGTATGGACGAGAAATATTTTGCAAAGAAAATAGAGGCCAAATGGCAAAAGAAATGGGCAGAAAGCGGTGCTTTCGAGGTTGAAATATCGGATGAGAAGCCCAAATTCTTTCAGTTGGAAATGCTGCCTTATCCTTCGGGCAACCTGCACATGGGACATGTCCGCAACTACGCCGTCGGCGATGCCGTTGCGTGGTATAAGCGGCTAAAGGGCTTTAACGTGCTTCACCCGATCGGCTGGGATTCGTTCGGGCAGCCGGCTGAGGATGCTGCTGTAAAACGGGGCGTAAATCCCCGCGACTGGACGGAAGACAATATCAGAGCCATGCGCGGCCAGCTTGAGCGTCTCGGCCTCAGCTATGACTGGCAACGACAGATGTACGCTCACCGCAAAGAGTATTACAAGTTCGACCAGTGGTTCTTTATCAAGATGTTCGAAATGGGCCTGGCGTATAAAAAAATGACCCAGGTCAACTGGTGCGAAAATGACAAGGCAACACTTTCCAATGAACAGGCAAGCGGGGGCATTTGTTGGCGATGCGGCGAACCTGTTACGAAAAAAGACCTCGAACAGTGGTTCTTCAGAACTACTGCATATGCGGATCAGTTGATCGACGATATGGAAAAGATCGAATCGGGCTGGCCCTCGCATGTAATAAAGCGGCAGCGTGATTGGATAGGGCGTTCTACCGGAGCGTATGTGGATTTCTCGGTCAAAGAGTCGGGAGAGGTTATCCGAGTATTCACAACGCGAATAGACACGATATATGGGGCCAATGCGGTCGTCGTTGCTGCGGAACACCCTGTGATCGAGCAGAATGCGGACAGACTTTCTTCTGAAGTTATTACAAAGGTCAATGAAATAAAGGCCGAAAAGTTAAAGCCTACTGACCACGAAGAAGAGATCGAAAAAGACGGTATTGATACGGGGCTTAAGGCTGTCAACCCTTTTAACGGCGAGGAGCTTCCGGTTTGGGTCGGAAACTACGTAATGATGGATTACGGCACCGGAGCTGTTATGAGCGTTCCGGCCCATGATGAACGCGACTTTGAATTTGCCACTAAGTTCGGAATGCCCATTAAACGAGTTGTTACCTCTCCGGGACAGGAAGCGATTGCCGATGAAATTGTGGCTGCATTTACCGATTACGGCTTGATGGTGAATTCAGGCGAGTGGAGCGGTAAAACGTCTGAAGAAGGTAAGGCGGAAATGGCTGACTATGCCAAAGCAAATGGTTTTGGCGAGCCTGCCACAACGTTTCGTCTTCGCGATTGGGGAGTTTCGCGTCAGCGTTATTGGGGAGCGCCGATCCCGATGATCTACTGTCCTGATTGCGGCACGGTTCCTGTCAAATACGATGAGCTTCCGGTTGAATTGCCCGACAACATAGCCATCACGGGAACCGGCGAATCGCCTTTGGCTAAAGTGCCGGAATTTTACGAGACGACATGTCCAAGCTGCGATGGTCCTGCCCGACGCGAGACCGACACAATGGATACATTCGTAGATTCATCATGGTATTTTTTCCGATATACCGATAACGACAATGAAGTGCTGCCTTTTGATCCGGATACGGCAGCATATTGGACACCTGTCGATCAGTACATAGGCGGAGATGATCACGCGGTGATGCATCTGATCTATACGCGTTTTTGGAACAAAGTGATGCGTGACATCGGGTTGGTCAAATTCGACGAACCTATCAAACGACTTCTGACGCAGGGCATGGTCGTTGGCGAGACGTTCTACGATGATGCGACGGGCAAAAAGATCTATCATGCTCCGGATACGGTTGCCGTTGAACGCGATGAGAAAGGCAAGATCACGTCGGTAAAAGCGGCTGATGGCAAGGAACTTAAATTTGCCATCGAGCGTATGTCTAAATCGAAGGGCAACGGCGTTGACCCTGACGAGATGGTCGATGTTTATGGGGCTGATGCTGCCAGGCTTTTCGTGCTTTTTGCTGCTCCGGTCGATAACGAACTGGTCTGGCATGAAGCAGGTATCGAAGGAGCTGTCAGGTTCCTTCAGCGTGTATGGCGATTTGTTTACAAATGGAAAGACGTTATCGGTTTGGGAACCAATACGGACGAGGTAACATCCTTTTCGGCTTCAGCTAAGAAGTTAAGGCAGAAAACACATCAGACCATAAGGCGCATTGATCAAAGCCTCGACACCTTGCAGTTCAACACGCCGGTCGCGGCGCTGATGGAGTTGGCTAATGACCTCTATGATCTCAAGGCGGAGCCTGAAACGGCGTCTCCTGATGAGGTCGTAGCCGTTCGCGAGGCTCTAACAAGCCTTATCCTGATGATGACGCCTTTTACACCTCACGTTGCAGAAGAGATGTTTGCCGTCGTCATAGGCAATGATAATGGCATTCTGGCAAATGATGCCCGCTTTCCGGTCTATGACGAAGCATCAGCCAAGGCTGATGAAATAGAGATAGCTGTTCAGGTAAACGGAAAACTTCGTTCACGTGTTTTTGCTTCGCCGGATGCCGATAATTCTGAAATAGAACGCATGGCAAAAGATGATGTAAAGGTAAGGGAACACACCGACGGAAAGGAAGTGGTAAAGGTGATCGTGGTTCCGGGACGACTGGTGAATATAGTCGTAAAAGGCTGAAATTCGCTAATAATTACCCTTTTGACAGTTCAAGAACCGGTTCTGGCGGGTTGGGGATGCGAGGTTTCCTTGCTAGAACCGGATAAACGAACTAGAATGTATAGGTTATCGCTAGAAATGCCGATTCTCATGTCGGCTCCGCCAAAATCAGTTTCAACGAATCCGTCGAACGGATGACGTATTTAGCTTCGGTTCCTCGATGAAAGAGTGTCAGCTCTGTAAAAACTGCTATTCGGACGAAGTTGCGACCTGTCCAAAAGACGGGATGCCGACGGTGCATACCATTGTCGGCGAACCCGTTCTTGAGGGGAAATATCATCTTGAGTGTCGGCTTGGGCAAGGCGGAATGGGCGTTGTTTACAAAGCACGTCACGCCTATCTGAAAACCCAGTTGGCGATAAAGATAATATTGCCGGATCTGGTCGGCAATGATCCCCAGTTGGTTACCAGATTCAGACAAGAAGCTCTTGCCGCCGCTGCTATCCGCCACCAAAATGTCGTGGCGGTTACTGATTATGGCGTTATACAATCTTCTATCCCATTTCTGGTAATGGAGTACGTCGAGGGTGAATCGCTCCACGACCTGCTGAACCGCGAGAAACGTTTGTCTCCTGAAGAATCCTTTGCCCTGATGAGCGCGATATGTTCAGGGGTTGGTGCTGCTCATCATCAGGGCATTGTTCACCGCGACCTCAAGCCGCTCAACATTATGATCTGCAATGACCGCCCTGATATGTCTCAGGCGGTCAAGATATTGGATTTCGGGCTTGCGAAAATCAAATCAGGTGAGCTGCTCGGGTCTTTCATACAGGCTCAAACAACGGGCCTGATGGGGTCGCCATATTATATGGCTCCGGAACAGTGGGCAGATGATGACCCTGATGCACGCTCAGATATCTACAGCCTCGGTGTAATGCTATATCAAATGCTGGCGGGCGATGTTCCCTTCAAAGGATCATCGATCCCGGCAATAATGAAAAAGCATATAAGCGATCCTCCGCCGCGATTTGCTGAGATGGGGGTTTCTGTTTCGCCGGAACTTGAACGTGTCGTGTTTCACGCCCTGGCAAAGGACAAGGAAAAGCGTACGTCTTCTGTCGAACAGATGGTCGCGGAACTGAGAGATGTGATATACGCGTCAAGCGTTGGTGCCCAAACCTCACCGAACATTGCCGGCCCGGCGTCTACATTGAATATCAGGACCGAACCGAATGCAGTAGTTTTTGTGGACAATGTTCCAGTAGGGCAGACTCGCGATGACGGATGGATAACGCTCAACGGCATTCAGACCGGCAGCCACAACATTCGTGTAAGCAAGGACGGCTTCTCTGATTGGTACAGCGATGTTGTTTGTGACGGCAATGCAAAACAGATAGTTGCCGAACTTTCAGCCTCGTCACACGCCATACCAAAACCTGGGGTAACTGTCGCATACAATAATCCCGACGCATCTAGTGCTTCAAACACTCTTTCTGCCACTCAAGGGGCTGGTGCTAAAACCATGGTTCAGCAATGGGAGACGGGTACCAGTATAGGGGTAGAATCTGTACCTCCTAAAAAATCATTTCTTTCACCGCTTGTGTTCGGACTAGGAGCTATTTTCCTACTGCTGGCACTTGGCGGAGCAGGTGTAGGCGGAGCATATATGCTCGGATACATCGGCGGCGGTTCTGGTTCGAACGGTCAGGCCTCGCCTTCGCCGACGCCAAGCCCGGCCGTGGATGTAGCAACAATTCCGGTTGATCTTGTTGGCATTCCCGGCGGAAAATTCACCATGGGCCGCGATGACGGTGCGGATTGGGAAAAGGGTGAACATGAGGTCGAGGTCAAATCATTTAGAATGGATAAGACCGAGGTGACGAACGAGGCATATTACGAGTTCATCGCTAAAACCGGCTATGACCGGATACCTGAAAACTGGGTCAACGGGAAACCTAAGGCAGGATTTGAAAAACACCCGGTTCAGTATGTTTCATATGATGATGCCCTCGCTTTTGCGGTATGGCGTTCTCAGCGTGACGGCGTAACATACCGGCTGCCGACAGAGCAAGAATGGGAATATGCGGCGCGCAACGGCGGCAAGAACAATCTTTACCCTTGGGGTGATACATTTGACCCGAGGTGTGCGGTCATTGACCTGCCGAGCAATCAGCCGAGTGAGGTAGGAGCACGAAGCTGTCCGAACCAATGGGGTGTTCAGGATCTGATCGGAAATGTGTTTGAATGGACGTCGAGTAAAATATCTGTCCACCCCGGCCAGCCTGAACCGGAAGCAACGAAGGCCCTGTCAGAGCCTTATTACATGGTACGCGGTGGAGCAGCATTGAGCCCGGGATCGGGTCAAAATAAAATTACATCAACCTCTCGTTACCCGACGCCGGCAAGTCAGCGAAGTGTCGAACTTGGATTCCGGCTTGTCCGCGAATAGCTCATTGCTGTTCCTTGCCTGTAAACTTATCGCTTTTTGTTAGGATCTTTCCTAAATCCTTTGTAATTTTTGAGAACAGGTAAATGAAGCTAATTCTTGCTCAGGACCGTCCGGGTCAGCGTCCCGCCGAACTTTCTTTTGAGCAGCCGCGGGTGCTTATCGGTCGCGATACTAGCTGTGATATTTCCTTTGAAAAGGATAAGTATCCGATGGTGTCGCGGCGTCATGCTGAGTTATCGTGGGGCGGCAGGTCATGGATGGTTGCCGATCTCGGTTCTTCCTATGGCACTTATCTGAACGGACAGAAGGTCAGTGGACCTGTTGCGGTTACAGTCGGGCATTCACTACAGTTTGGAACGGAAGGGCCGATCCTTCGTGTTATATGGTTCGATGCTGTTGAAAGCCCTCTCTCACCGGAGCATTTATCAGCAAGGCCTGAGAGTTCCTCTGCTCCATTAACTGCAACCCCGACGGTTCTTCGCAGCGTTGCATCTCAAGAGTCGGCTGCATCTGCCGGCTCAGCATCGTCTTCTGCTCTCCCTGCAAAACTAGAGTTTGCCGATGATCCTTCGCGTCCGCCGGTTGTTCTGGCAGGCGCGACAATATCAATTGGCCGCGACCCGGCCTGCACGGTAGTTTTTGAAACATCTGCAGCAATGGTGTCGCGGCGCCATGCCGACATTTCTCGTACTGAAAAAGGCTATGTTGTTGCGGATAACAACAGTTTCAACGGAACATTTCTGAACGGACAGAGACTGACAGAACCAGCCCTGCTCACCAACGGAGACAAGATACAGATCGGGATGGGCGGGCCGATACTTGTATTTGTCAGCGGTGTGACACAGGCGAGTTCGCGAATGGATGCAGCAGTTTCGAATCTGGAGCCGCAACGATCCGAACAGGACTTTTCTAAGACAATGGTCGCAAAGCTTGACGCGGGACAGATACGTTCAACGGGGCTTTCCGAACCACAGCTTATTCGGACATTCAGCTTTTCAGACAAGGCATCTCTGACGATCGGCCGCGACGCCGATAACGATATTTCACTGGACGGTCTGCAAATTTCAAATCGTCATGCAAAATTGTCGTTAAGAGGTGGAGAAATATTTGCGGAAGACCTCGGTTCTACCAACGGGACATTTGTCAACGGCGTCCGGATATCGCGACAGGCCGTCTCGCCTTCCGATCAGATCCATATAGGTACGTTTTTGCTGCGATGTGATGCGTCAGGACAGATCGCTGTTTATGATACAAGAGCGAAAACGCGCATTGATGCCGTTGCGGTCACACAAGATATTAAGAGCGGTTTAGGCAAAAAGCTCAGACTCTTGGACAGTGTTTCATTGTCTATAAAGCCTAATGAATTTGTCGGCTTGCTTGGGCCTTCGGGAGCAGGAAAATCGACGCTTTTAGAGGCAATGTCGGGTGCTCGCCCGGCGTCTGCGGGAAATGTTCTGATCAACAATCAGGACCTCTATCGTCATTTCGACTCCCTAAAACAAGCCATTGGCTATGTTCCGCAGGATGACATAATTCATTCAGAGCTTACTGTTTCGAAAGCTCTTGGCTATGTTGCCCGGCTACGGCTTTCGCGTGACGTTTCGGCAGCAGAGATCAAGAGGATGATCGACGAGGTGTTGGATGTCACCGGATTATCGGAAAGACGCGACGTTCCGGTAAAGAGACTTTCCGGCGGTCAACGCAAGCGCGTCTCGGTCGCTGTCGAGCTGATAACAAAACCTCAAGCTGTTTTTCTGGATGAACCAACGACCGGACTTGATCCTGCGAGCGAAGATAATATGATGCTGCTCTTTAAGCAGTTGGCAGAATCGGGCAGAACGGTCGTGATGACCACACACTCGATGGAGAACATCCGGCTTTTTGACAAGATCGCCCTATTGATGAATGGCAAGCTGGTCTATTTCGGTCCGCCGGAGGAAGCTCTCGAATACTTTGATGCAAAGGATTTTCACGAGATCTATCACAAGCTTGAGCGCTCAGGAGAAGCCGGAACAAGCGGAGGCACTTCTGAAAGTCTTGCAGACATCCGCACCAAAGCGGCTGAGAGCTTGAGGCAGAGATATTTTTCCACACCGGCATATAAAGAGTATGTTCAGCAGCCGCTCAAAGAACTCGGCGAAATGGAGAAGACCGGAACCAGAAAAAAGACACGTTTAGGGATATTCGGTTCGATACGTCAGTTCTTCACGCTTTCAGGGCGCTATCTGAACGTTCTTTTCAAGGACAAACTGACACTCTTTATCCTGTTGGCACAAGCACCCGTCATTGCCCTTATGACATTTCTGGTTGTCGGGGCGGAGCAGCCGAGAGATTTTGTCTATTTTGCCCTTGCTCTGGTCGCGGTGTGGTTCGGAACTTCCGTTTCGGCTCGTGAGCTGATCCGTGAGCGTCCGATATATGTTCGCGAAAGAATGTTCAATCTCGGCGTCATACCTTATCTGCTGTCAAAGTTGTTCATTCTGGGCTTTATCGTATTCTTTCAGTGTTTCTTACTTTTCGTACCGCTGAAATTGATGGATATTCTTGGATTGATGTCCATGCCCGGAGAGCTTTTTGGTGCGCCGCAGTTTTGGGCGATGATTCTGACCGCCGGCGTCGGGTTAGCTCTCGGCTTGCTGATCTCGGCTTGGGTAAAAACATCTGAGATGGCAACAAGCCTGGTCCCGATAATCCTCATCCCGCAGATCTTGTTTTCAGGCTTGGCAGGCGTTCCGCAAGGTGTAAGCCGTGCCGTTTCAATGACGATGCCCTCCGCATGGTCGTTTGACACGATGAAGCGTTTCTCAACTCTCGATACGCTCGAACCGGAAGGAGCTGATGCTCGCGGAGCAACAAAAGGCCTCGGGCTTTATAAATTCATCGAAACCGAAAACGACAGAACGCTTGAGAGAACCCAACGCGACATTGATGATTACAAACGTCTGTCGGGCAGGGGAACCGGCAGCGGCGATGATCTCTTAAATGAAAAACTGGTCGTTCCCGAAATAAAACGTCTGCCTAAAGACCTGAGCGGATACGTGACCTTCCTTCATCCGTGGATGCACGATGTTTTGAATCAATTGATTCTAATGTTAATGTTTGGAGTATTAGTAATAGCGACGCTGATAGTTTTGCGTCTAAGGGATATCGCGTAAAGATCAATGAAATACATCATAAGAAATACAGCAATTCTAGCGGCTTTGACCTTTGTGATCGGAGGTCTTTCTGCATGTTCTTCTGAAGTGGCTAACAACGGACAGGGAAATACTGCATCCACTGCACCGGCAGAATCGCCAAAGGCTCACCGATCTTCAAAGAATTCTGCAAACTATCCTCCGCTTGCCGAAGGCATTTCTCAGGCGGAAATGGCTCATCTGGACGGTTCCAAATCAAAGGTCGCGGACAGAAAGGGCAAAGTTCTTTTGCTGAATATGTGGGCAACATGGTGCGGCCCCTGCCGGGCCGAGATGCCGCACCTGATAAAGATGCAGGATAAATATCGCGATCAGGATTTTGAGATAATCGGGCTGAATACCGACGATGGCGACACAAAAGAAATGATCGAGGACTTTGCCGCCGAAATGAAGCTGAACTATACGCTTGTCTGGGCAAACACGGCAATGCAGGAATCACTTTTGAAAACCAGTAAATTTGACGGCATACCGCAGAGCTTCGTGGTTGACCGTGACGGTCATCTACGCGGCGTCTTTCGTGGGGCCGACCCTCGAGAACTCAAAAAGCTTGAGGAAGCCGTAGACCAGGTTATTGTTGAATAGGCTTACCTGAGCGTGTATATAGCTGCGGATGTCGTCTATATGGCATCCGCAGCTATTTTTTTGTGACCGTATCGGGGAAAAGAGGTTCTACAAAAAGCGTTTTGAAACTGGAAAGGCTGACAAGGCCAGGCGCGGAACCTTTTGGTTTGTTTACAAATTTCTTCTGGGTGTAGTGGACTGCGGCCTTTATCTGTTTGTTGCCTTTGCTATAGAAAGCAGCAAGTTGTGCGGCCTCATTCAGTGTTCTTTGCGGTATTTCTTTCTTATTCGGGTTTCTGATAACAACATGAGAACCGGGATAATCCGCTGCGTGCATCCAAGTGTCCAATGACTTTGCAATTCGAAATGTGAGCTTGTCATTGTCCACGGCTTTTTTGCCGACAAGTATCTCAAATCCGTCAGACGAGATAAAACTTCTTGCGTGGGGATCGGCAGGAATCTCTTTCTTTGAGCGTTTTGGCGACGGGCCGGTTTTCACTCCGGCAAATTCTCGGAGTATCGATTCGTCACGCTGCTCTATGACCGCTTCGAGGTCGTTCATTCGTTCTTCAAGCCTAGCGATCTTTTGACTTACGATAGCTGTTCTTTCCTCTACCGAACGAATGCCGTTCCGTGCTTTCGTATATAGTTTGAAGTACCGCTCGGCTGCTTCTGTGGCGGTTTCATTTTCTTTTGCCGGTATTATTATCATAGGCATCTCGGCGTCAAAAAGATCCGCAACCTCAAAACCTGTCTCAGTTCTTTTGTTATTCGCGGTACTTGCCAACAGCAGGTCGCCAAAGCGTTTCCACTTATCAGGGTCGCCGAGTTTGTCTCTATCGGCTTCAAGATTTGCGAGCAATTTTTGTTCCTTGACCAGCTCTCGTTTTAGGCGGTTCTTAGCCGTTGATGCAAGTGCGGAAAACGCACGCTCCTTTGTCTCTTCTCTATATTTTTCGTCGAGAAAAGACGATATCGGAAATTGCTGAGCGTTGGCGACAATGCTAAGACTAATGTCGAGATTTGTTCCGGGTTCGTTGTCAGCGGACGACCGCAACGGCACAGCATAAATGTCTCCCGCTCGTTGTCCTTTATATTCCGAGCCGCGAGCCGCCGAAATTATCAAGCCGCCTGCGTCACAAAGAAAGAGATTTGCTGACCGCCCGGTCAATTGAACTACCAGTGAAACCTTGTCGCCCGTGTATTTGGATAAGGTTTCGATCACGACAACGCGCTCATCTTTCATCGTTGAGAGCTTGTCGATTTCCGCCCCTGACATCAGATCTTTTACGGCAAGCTGAAACGGGTCAGGAGGTTTTGACATTTTCTCTAATTCACGAAAGCGTTGTCTTGAGAGGAAAATTGCCGGTCTTGCCGGTTCGATAGAAACAAAAAGATATATCGGTGACGAAGGCAAAAGATCAAATACATACTCGAAACGCGAAAGCCGAAATACACGGCCAAGTGTCTTGCCCTTGATTTCAGACAATAGCTCAGGGATGATGGCGTTTATCAGTTTAATGTCCATCGGATTTTCCGTTCTAATATTGACGAAGCTAAATTAAAAAGTCCAAAGCCGATCTGTGATCAGGCTCTGGACCGATATTAGCTTTAATGTTCAGGATCTATTGGTGTTCTCTGATCACCAACGTTCCTGAAACAAGGTCATGCACTGCACGTTTTTCTTCATTGAACAGTACCGTCAGAAAACCGGCACCCAAAAACGCAAGAGAGAGGATGTATACGGCTGAGTGAACAGCAGCTTGATGGACGGTCGGTGTGGAGCTGTCGTCAGCATCTATCAGTTCCAGAGAGAATATTCTCATTCCAAATGAGCCGCCCCAAAGGCTGATCGACGCTGTCAGATAAAGAAACAGAAAGATGCCTAGCAGGGCAGTGAAGGCAAGCACGCCCGAAACTGACAGCCACGTTCCGCCCGCGATAAACGGGGATACGATGATAAGTGATCCGATGGCTCCGATGACAACATCGAAAAGACCGGCGGCAAATCTCATTGAAAAAGGAGCCAGATCATCATACTCCTCTGCAATTTCGTGTGTGGTTTCGTTCTCGGCTGCTTCAAGTATGTTTTCTGCCTCGGCTGGCCGGACCTCAGCGATCACCGTTTCGGTGCTATGCAATATTTCGACTTCAGCTGGGTTCGGTACCTCGACAGGAGCGTTTTCAATGACCGGCATCACCGGATCGGTCTCTGTCACTCTTGCTATTGGCGGCAGTTTATTGGTGTCATATGCCCGTTTTTCAATTCTTAGCGATGAAACAAGCTTTGGTTTTTGAACAGACACTGGCGGAGCAACAGGCATCGAAACCGGAACTGCAACAGGAGGTTCAGTGCGGCTGACTACATTAAAGGGATAATTTCTTTGCGGGGCAGCAGAAGGCCTTGTCTCTTTATCCGGCAAATAGGCTTTGCGCGATTCCTCTATCCTGCGCAGAGCGTTTGCTACCATCGGGTTTTTGGCTGCTTGTTCGGTATCATTTGCGTTGGCGGACGCGTCTTTTGAAGCTGTGGTTGTTCTGGTTATTTTCGGTTCAGATTCGTCCTGCCGTGATTCATTTCCCGCAAGGGCGAGTTCACGAACGCCACCGGTAGAACGCATTCTGACTGAGTTTTGCAGTTGTAATCTCCAATCAGGAAGCATGGTATGTTTGGGCTGGAAATCCACCAGCGTGGGGCTTGTACACTTGGGCGGCAGATCTGATGTGCCAACCCTCTTAGGAACAACGGTGGCGACTGTGACGGCAGCAGACACAGAAGATTGTATAGGGTGAGCTGTTTCCTGTTCTAGTTCAGCAGCAACAGCCGCAGGAACCGTCAACGGTCCGGAAAGACGCGTTATCGAAGTTTCTGCCTCTTCGCGGGCAGTGTCATTGACCATCGCTCCGCATTTTAAGCATATAGAAAGCGTGGGCGCAAGCTCCCGTTTGCAGACAAGGCAGTTCATACTAAACAAATGACGAATTTATTAGAAAACAATGAGCGCTGACAGCGTTAAATCCTCGAAAGAATATCAGATATTACTTTAAGTAGTCAACATTAAAGCGCAGAAAAAGCACCACTTTCGGCGTTTTCCACAGCCTGCGGTGCTGTCCTGTTGAAAATCACAGCTTTTAAGTCACTTGTTAGCGTAATTTATAGGAGTTGTCGTCCGTTGAATCCGGCGTCCATTTCGTGCCACCATTCAATTTGGTCAGGTTCGCCCAATTGCCAGCAAAGTAAAACAACACGACCGTCCCGCATCGAAGGGAAATCGATCAATCCTCTTGCATAATCTTTCAGCTGAACACCATCATCGGATATTTCAGTGGTGAGTTTTCCTATTTCGTAGAGAGCTTTTACATAACCAGTGCCGCCTGCCATTCCCCCGCCAAAGTCTGAGGCAGATGCCGCTGCTCTCGCCGAATCGCGTAATGACCCGACCCTTTCATAAAGCCGCTGGATCATCTCCAGCTTCATTCGTATTCTGGGCAGGAGTCTATTTGCTTCTTCTACGGTAAACAACTTCATCTTTCGTCGGTGACTCGGATGAATCGGCTGCTTAAGTCGTGTTCATTGTTGTCAAAATCGACCTGTCCGGGGTCGTTTACGCCGTTGATATTGGCCCCGTTTGGATCCTCTCTCAACATCTGTGGAACAGGAACGTCACCGGCCTCAATATAGCTTGGGACATCGTATTCCTCCACCTGATTTACATCTTTTTTGATAAGTTCGGCAATATCACCAAGGTCAATGAAGAAATCGGCAACGTCAATAAGCCTTGGAGCCGTGTTAGACCGAAAACCTGCAACCTCGACGCGGCATCCCTTGTATGCGACCGCGTTGACGGCATAGACGAAATCTTCGTCACCGGAAACCAGTACAGCCGTGTCATACCGACCCGCGAGGCTGAGCATATCAACGGCGATCTCTACGTCCAGATTTGCCTTGCGTGTACCGTCATAGAAGGTTTTTAGTTCTTTATGAATTACACGAAAGCCGTTGCGTCGCATCCATAGCAAAAATCCCTGCTGGCGTTCTGCACCTGCGTCAACACCGGTGTAGAAAAACGCACGCAGCAAGCGGCCATCACCTAAAAGTACACGCAGAAGCTTGTTGTAATCTATATCTATTGTGTGAAATCTGGCGGCGTGAAATAGATTATTTCCATCAATAAAAACCGCTACTCTTCCCCGGTGGCCGAACTTCCACGAGGAGCTTGTGGTTGTATCGAACTGCATTTATTTGCTCCAAAACAGCATAAATTGGGCCATCTACTGGCAACAGTTCAGGTGGGTCGAACAGATCGGAAAATAATAGGATCATCAAGATCGGCTTGGGCTGAAATACCTTAAAATAAGAGCCGTTCTGTAATAAATATCTAAATAAGCAATGTTAAAAGTAAGTGATAAATTTCAAAAACCGTTTCTGTTAAACTGAACCAAAGATAACTCTGCTATCTTTTAGTTTGCAATGTCAGTTCAAATCGGTCAAGCAAAAGGTTTGCGTAAGTGTTAAAATCAGATGTTACGGAGCCTGTCAGGGAAGGTTCCAGCGGCCAAAGTGATGATCCGGACGGAAAGAGAAGACGATATAGAAAAAATGATAGGCGGTATGCCCGTGACGGCGGAAAGCAT
>JAHBSH010000066.1 GCA_019639215.1 Acidobacteriota bacterium | reverse complement strand
CAAGTCCGGCTGACAATTCTGCTCTTCCGGTTTTGGCGCTTGATGCGTTTCAATACAGAATATTCAAATTATCTAATTGAACGATCAGGAGAGGTATGAAAGTTTTTCTAAATCTGACCATCATCACGGCGGTGTTATTTTCTTTCGGATGCCCGGAAAAGGCAGCTGATAATAGCGGACAGCAAAATACTCAGGTTGCAGATAGCAGCAGCGGCCCGGAAGGCGAAGGAGCTGAGGCAGTTACTGCTCCGACGCCCGAAATAGCTGCAATCGTACCGAAGACGATACGTGAACATTTCATGGCATTGCCGGAAAAATATTTCTATGCCGAAAGCTGTGACAAGGCAAAAGATAAAGATTGTAAGCAGGCAAAACGTGATTACCTGAAAACTTTTCTTGAGGTCGAAGACATTAAGAACGGTTATCTGAAGGCGGGCTGTGACGGTGGGCAAAGCTGTATAGAAATGACCATTTTCCGCAAACCTGACAATACATATCTTGTTGCTGTGGTCACGGAATTTGAAGAAGGAAGAGAACAGCATTTTCTGGAATACGAGGGCAGTAATTGGTCTGATGCCGGCAGGCGTGTGATACCCGAATACGGAAGTGACAAGATCTATGAGCTTCCCCGTCAAGGCACGACGATGAGCGTTTTCGAAAAGAAGGTCACAGAAAAAGGCGAGGATTTTGAGATAGCCGAAAGAGGCAAAAGGCTATATGACCTTGTCTGGAAAGACGGGAAGTTCAGTAAAAAGTAGCTAGTAGTGAGTAGCCAGTAGAAAGTAGCCGTGTGGTGGCTTGTGTAAAGAATTTTACCGCAGAGACACGGAGACACAGAGGTGCAAGAGCATGGAAATTGCTCCCCGGCATAGTTTCGTGAACATTATGAGGTCATTTTTTATTCAGAACTTTCGGTTTCGGGCATTGCTGCTTTCTTTTGCTCTCTGCCTCTGCGTCTCTGCGGTGATGTTATCTCAGACCGTTGCGGCGCAAGACCTGGCACCGGGCGGACCCGGCAAAGATGCTCATTGGGCGACGGCGGCAAAACAAGGCGTCGGCACGTCGGCATCAACCAAGAGCAAGGTTTGGTTCACGCTGACCCAAGGCGTTTTGACCGAGGTCTATTATCCTGACGTGACCGTCGCAAACGTGCATCTGCTGCAATTCGTCGTTGTCGATCCTAAGACAAAAAAGGTCGAGACCGAACAGGATGACGCCATTCATCAAATAAAAGTTCTCCGCCCGGATTCGCTCACCTTTCAACAGATAAATACCGCAAAGTCCGGCGCGTGGAAGATAACCAAGACATACGTCACCGATCCTGAAAACGACACCGTAATGATCGATGTGAAGTTTGAGCCGAAGAATAAAGATCTGAATCTTTATGTTTATTACGATCCGTCGCTCGGAAATTCCGGCATGTACGACTGGGCTCAATCGCCTGTTGCATCGGCTGAAGCTGAGGTCGAACGCATTGAACTAGACGGCACAAGAACGTATAGAAAAGAAGTTCTTAATCGCGGCATTTTGGCTCAGGACGAAAAGGACAAAGAGAAGAAATATTCTTCGGTCGTTCTGTTTTCAAGCAACATCTCTGAGCTGACAAACGGCTATTATGGTGTCAGCGATGGCCTGGAACAGCTTCGTCAATTTGGAAAGATCGAGAACCGCTATTACTCCGAAAAAGGCAATGTCGTGCAGATGGCAAAGATCGATGAACCGGCGGCGTTTACGGTTACGCTGGGTTTTGGACATGAGTATTACGATCTGCTGACCGCGCTTGGGAATGCTGACAAGTCTCTGACAAAAGGCTTTGAAAAGACGCGGGCAGAATACGAAAAAGAATGGGCTGATTATGTAAAAACTCTGCCGCAGGTCGATGCAAAATATCAGGCGCAATTTAACATGGCGGCGATGCAGTTAAAGGCTCACGAGGACAAGGCAAATCCCGGTGCCAACATTGCTTCGATGAGCGTTCCGTGGGGCGGCGACAAAAATGCAAATGAACCGAACGTCGGCGGTTATCACCTTGTCTGGTCGCGCGATCTTTATCAGGTCTTCACCGCATTTATGGCGATCGGCGACAAGGCTGCGGCGACGCGAGCCCTCGATTTTCTTTTCAAGGTACAGCAAAAAGAGGACGGCAGTTTTCCGCAAAATTCATGGTTAGACGGTCGGCCGTTCTGGGGTTCGCTGCAAATGGACGAGGTCGCGTATCCTCTGATAATGGCGTATCAGCTGGAACGTTTTGATAAAGAAACGTGGGAAAACCACGTCAAAAAAGCCGCAGATTTCATCGTCAAAAACGGCCCTGCGACACCGCAGGAACGCTGGGAAGAAGAATCGGGCTATTCGCCTTCGACCATTGCGGCGGAGATCGCCGGTTTGGTCTGTGCTGCCGAAATTGCAAAGCGAAACGGTGATACTGCGTCTGCTGAACTTTACCTGAAAACTGCCGATGAATGGGAAGCCAACATCGAAAAATGGACGGTCACAAAGACCGGAAAACATTCCAAACAGCCTTATTACATTCGCATCGCCCAGAACGGAAAGCCCGACGCGGGCGAAAAGATAGAGCTTAATAACGGAGCAGGTTTTTTTGATGAACGCGAGATCGTAGATGCGGGATTTTTGGAGCTTGTCAGGCTTGGCATTCGCCCGGCGGACGACCCGATCATCGTCAATTCGATAAACGTCGTGGATAAGGTCATTAAGGTAAATACGCCGAATGGCCCCGCGTTCTATCGCTACAACCACGACGGTTACGGCGAAATGCCCGATGGCCGCCGCTGGAACTGGGACGGAAAATATACCGGCAAAGGCCGCCTTTGGGTTTTGCTCTCGGGCGAACGCGGGCAGTACGAGATAGCTGCAGCAGGAACAAAATGGGGACCATCATTCACGAAATTTTTTTCACGGGATGTCCTGATGACTCGAGCAAAGGAACGTCTTGACCACATGCTCGCTTTTGCCAACGATGGCCTGATGCTGCCCGAACAAGTTTGGGATAGAAAAGAAACGCCGAAAAATATCGACCGCCAGTTCATTCCTGAGCTGAAATTTGGCGAAGGGACAGGTTCGGCGACGCCGCTTGCGTGGTCGATGGCACAGTTCATCCGCCTTGCTACTAACCTTAAGGCCGGGAAGAATCTGGATATGCCGGACATTGTTTACGAGCGTTATGTTCTGAAGAAACGATGAACGGCAAGGCACCGTTGATAGTTGCCAACGCTGTCGATTTAGGTTAGGTTTTATTCGCGGATCACAGGCTTCGCGATGTCAAAAATTCTCAAAACACATCCTTTTGCTCCTATTCCTGATGCGATCGGGCAGGATATACTCGTGCTGACACCGCATCCGGCGGCGGCTCGGGCTTTGGGCGTTCCGCACATAAAGCTTGAAACGCTTGCCGCTCGGCTGCTTGCTGAAAACGGCCTCGGCATAGCGTCTGCGGTCAAATCACGTCAGCTGCTTCGTACGGCTGTCCGCCGCAGGACAGAGGAAAGCGATGTCAGCGGTTATGCAGGTTTGATATCCGAAACGCTTGCCACTATTCTCCGCACGGGCATAGATACCGACAGGTTGATGCAACATGGTTCGGGACGCGTCCGCGTTTTGGCAGCGGTGGCCGCTGAATATGTTCGCCTGCTTAGAGAGCAGCATCTGGTTGATGCTGCTGAGGTCGTCCATCAGGCGTCGCTACTGCCTGTAAAGCCGGAAAAGATTTTGGTTTACGGATATTTCCGCGCCCGCAGCGAAGAGATAGAGTTTTTGAATAAACTCGCGGCCGATGAAAGCATCTATTATCTGCCGTGCGGTAAACGGGATATTTTTTATTCAAACATCCAATGGAGCGACAGTATGCTGGCCAATGGATGGGATGAAGATAGCGGCAATTCTGAGGCCGAACAAACCATAGGTAAATATGCCGCAGAGTGTTTTGCCGAACGATCGACACGATGCCCTGACGCTGTAAAAGCTTTTCGGTGCCGCGATGCTGAAGCAGAGACGCGTTTTATTTTAGGTAGCGTGAAGCGGCTGATACTTGACGGCGTTGACGCCGGAAGCATTGCTATCGTCTGCCGCCGACCTGAGGAATATGCGAGGATCTTCGACGAGGTTGGTGCTGAATACGGATTGCCGCTCTGTATAAATGTGCAGGTTCCTATCGGCACGACTGCCGTGGGTGCATTGATAACCCAGACGATAGAGGCTGTTCGAACAGGGCTTGATAGCGAACCGACGGCACGGCTTCTCATGCATCCGTTCGGGCCTGACAATGCTGAAGGAGCATGGCCAAAGGCTCGCAGTACGCGGCCTTGCGGTGTGGAAGAATGGTCAAGGCTCTGGCCCGACGCAGCCGGTCTTTCGTGGCCGGAAAGCCAAAGCCCCGCGATGTGGGCAAATACTCTCAATGATTTCCTCAACGGCTTGAAAGTAAAACAAAAAGCCGCTGAAAATGCCCGCGAACTTTTGGCTCTTTACACCTTTCAGGACACCCTTCGCGAAGCTGTCAACGCTGAACCGCGAACTGAGATTTCGTTTGAGGCTTTCGCGTCTCTCATTGCCGACATATTAGCTGAATCATCGACGCCGTTCTCGCCGTCGCTTGTCGGGGTCGAGGTCTTTAGCCCAGACACACTCATCGGCGGAAATTATGACCATATCTTTGCGGCGGGAATGGCCGAAGGCGTTTTCCCCGCAGCGGTAGTCGATAATCCTGTCGTTGATTTTTACGAAAGACGACAGCTTGCCGGACACGGCCTGGCTTTTGAATCTGCGGCGGAGATAGCGCGGTGGGCATCAGCTTCTTTCTTTCTGACACTGATAGCCGCACAGCGTTCGGTTACGCTGACATATCCGGTTCAGGAAGGCAGGGACGAGACATTACCGAGTCCTTTTCTGGAAAGACTGGGTGTGAATATCACCGATGCTCCTTTCGATCATGCCTCAAGCATCGAAGAACGAAGACACGACATCCTGCCGCTTTTTGATATTGAACCCGGCGATGATGCCGCTCTTGCGTTTTCCCGGACATCCTACACAGCGGAACTTGCCAGAGGCCGCGAACCGGGAATCACGGAGTATGACGGCGTGATCGCACGTTCGCTGGATGCGACTGCAAGGATGTGGAGCGTTTCGCAATTCACACAGATCGGGCAATGTGCATTTCGCTGGTTTGCATCAAAGGTTTTGCGGCTGGAACTGCCAGATGAGGCTGTGAACGAAATTGACCGGCGGACGCTCGGGTCGTTTTACCACAAAGTGCTGGAGCTTTCCGTGGAGCCTTTGCTGGGAAGAGCTGACATCCGCTCGGCAGTCATCGCCGGTTTGGATGATGCGTTCACTGCGGCTGAGGCCGATCCTGAACTAAAAGTAACGAGCCTGCCAAATTGGGATAAGCTTCGCAACGATCATCTGCGCATCTTACGGCGAACCGTCAATTCCGAAGACTTCATTCAGGAAGGTGCGGTCATACTTGAGCTTGAAAAGAAATTTGAGGGCGAATGGGAAGGCCTGCCGATGCAAGGCTTCATTGACCGAATAGACGAAACACCCGACGGACTTTTTGCCATTGATTACAAGACCGGTTCCTCGGCGCCAAAGGGCATCAAAGATACGGACGGACGTTTAAAGATCGACGTTCAGCTTCCGCTTTACACACACGTCGCGTTGCGTTCGCTTTACCCTGACAAGGAACTCGGTAAAGGCGGCTATTATTCAATAAGAAAAGGAAAGATATTAAAGAAAGCGGGGTTAGAGAAAATGGAAGAACTGGCTGAACTTCCTGCTTTCGTTAAAGCGACATTGGCTGCGGGAAGATTTGCGGTCGAGCCTGACGTAAAAGGCGAAGCCTGTAAGTATTGCGATTTTGCGGACGTATGCCGGATAGGTTCGCGGCGGAGGGTCGACGATGCTGTTTGACGAACTGACACCTGATCAGCGAAAAGCGGCGACCGCGCCCGGCAGCGTTGCCGTTACGGCCGGAGCCGGAACTGGCAAGACCAAGATGCTTGCCGCACGGTATCTGTTCCACGTTCGTGAGCAGGGAATGTCTCCGCTTGAGGTCGTTGCCGTCACATTTACAAAAAAAGCGGCTGCCGAACTTCGGTCACGCATCAGAGTTGCTTTGCTTGCAGAAAATATCGATGAAGAACTCGTCGCTGAGGTAGATGCCGCACAGATAAGCACCGTTCATTCGCTGGCACAACGGATATGCACAGAGTTTTATCACGTTGCCGGCTTGCCGCCCGATATGACCATTCTCGATGATGCAGAATCGCCGATGTGGCTTGCGGGTGAATATAATGCGGCCCTTGCCGATATAGATCAGGCGATCATCGACGATCTTGGGTTTGAATTTCTCAAGAAAAGCTTGTGGCAGCTGCTCAATGATCCTCACGGCGCCAACGCTGCTTTCGTAGCCGGAACAGATCATTGGGAAGAAATGGTCAGGTCTGCCGCAGAGAAAGAAAAGGCAGATCTCATCGCCTCAGATGAATGGCAAGAAGCACTTTCTGTTTGCAGCCGCTTTCAGGGAGCGCCTGATGACAAATTGGAAGAAAGACGTCGGGACATTTTGGCGGTCATGTCTGATGCGGAGAGTGCCGGTGATATTCTTGCTTTGTTCGAGGCGTTCAAAGGATTTAGGACGAACCTTGGTGCTAAAGGCAAATGGCCGAATGGCGGTTTGGATGAAGTGAGAAACGCTGTGACCGCGCTGAGGGCACGAGTGACGAGCGCCGGAGAGATCCTGTCGCTGGAGTTTGGCGACGATGACCGTGAACTCATCAGACGCCTGAGGCTTTTAGAACAGGCTTACAGGCAGGTCGCCGAACACCTCAGAGAGGCTAAACGCCGCGAAAAGGTTTTGGATTTCAACGATCTTGAGATCAATGCGGTAAAGATATTGAGCGATCCTTCGGGCGAAGCCGTCCGGCATTATTCTCAGCGATGGAAGGCGATCCTGGTCGATGAATTTCAGGATACTAATCCGGTGCAGGCTGAGATAATGGACCTGCTCGGGGCCAATGCAAAACAGACCATCGTCGGTGATGAAAAACAGTCGATCTATGGCTTTCGCGGAGCTGACGTAAATGTTTTTCAGCAGTATCGCGAGAATATTGCGGCACAGGACGAAAGCGGCGATGTTCGTCTGTCCAGAACCTTTCGGACGCATTCTCCGCTGGTGCAGACGATGAACGGCATCTTCAAAGATCTGCTCGGCGAACTGCATCAAGAACTCGATTCAGAGGTCAGCGAGCCTGAAGGTTTTAGCGGACCATATGTCTCGCTTGGGATCGTCCCGAACACTACAGGCAAAGACAAGAGGAATGTTAGCGATCAGCGTGAGATAGAAGCTTTTGATATTGCGGCAAAGATACGCGACGTCGTTTCGGGAGCTACGCGGATACGCGGACGTGATGGCGAGATGCGGCCGGTCGAATATCGCGATATCGCCATACTGTCGCGAACATGGGCGACGCTCGAAAATATCTCGGATGTTCTGAACACTGCGGGAATACCGAATGTAAATGTTGGCGGCGGAAACCTTTTGGATACGATGGAAGCGAGGGACATCATCTCGTTGCTGGGTTTCTTGGCGGAACCGGCTGATGACATTCATCTTGTAGCCGTGCTGCGGTCGCCGTTCTTTGCGGTCAGCGACGAAGAGCTTTTTGATATTGCTGCCGCAAAAGGAAAAGATGAAACGTGGTGGAATGCCATTGCCCGTGCATCGGGACGCTCCGCCAAAGCACGTGAAATACTTCAAACGCTGATAGACACAAAAAGCCTTTCAGCATGTGAAACGCTTATCCTTGCAGATCGTTTGACCGGATATTCTGCGGTTGCGGCAAATCTGCCGGACGGCACGCGGCGCTTGGCAGATTTGAAAGCAATGACGGCATTGCTACGTTCGCTGAATGAACAGGGACGCGGAGACATTTTCGCCGTCGTCCGTCATCTTCGTCTGCTGATGGAAGCCGAGGTCAAATTGCCGCGTCCATCGCTTGAGGTCGGACAGGCCGTGACATTGATGACCATTCACGCATCGAAAGGATTGGAATGGCCTATAGTTTTCATTCCCGACCTCAGCCGAAGATCTGGTGGCGGAACAACGACGCTTTTGATAGACCGTAACGCAGGTGTTTCATTCAAACTGGAAACAGATGATATGGAGCCTATCGAACCATCTGTGCATACTGTTCTAAAACACCGATCCGGCAATAGAGAGACAGGGGAAAACAGACGCCTGCTGTATGTCGGTCTTACGCGAGCACGCGACAAGGTCTTTTTGACCTCTGCAGAAGACAAAAATGGATTGCTAGATCTCTTATTGCCCGGCGTGGTGAATACGGGCATTGACCCTGACAGCATCGATCCTGATATTGTTGACCGGGTTTCGGCGGAAAAGATCTTGCCGGTGAACACAAAGGTTCAAAGGCAAGAGCAAACTGCAAGAGTTCCATTGGGACTGCGTTCGATACCTGCGACCGGGCTTTCTGTCTTTCAGCGTTGCCCCGTTGAATTCAAGCAGCGATTTGTTGACCGAAATCCCGGCATCAGGGAAGGATCGGCGATAAGAAGCGCGGTTGGAACGCTGACGCACAAGGCTTTGGAATTGGACATTCATGATATCGAGGCCTTGCGTTGCCACGATGAAGGAAGGCCGGAAGAGCAGCTTGCCGAAGCTCTTCGATTCGCTGAGGTTTTCAGGACACATCCGAATTTTGCATCGCTCGATCTCACAACTGCAAGGCGTGAAGTTCCGTTCAGGATCGATCTTTCAGGGATCACCATTACAGGAACTGCGGACCTTGTTTGCGAAGATATGGTGCTGGATTTTAAGACGGGAATGGCCGATAACCCGGAACATCACTACCTGCAAATGTGGGCATACTCGGTCGCCTTTCCCAGGCCGCGAACATATCTTGCATTCCTCAAAACAGCAGAACTTCACGAAGTGTCAGCCTCGGCGCTTGCGGCCGCAGCGACAGACGCAGAGGTTCTGTTACAGGCGATCCGTGCCGGAAACTATGATCCTCCTTCAGGCCACAAATGTAAGTTCTGCTCAATAAGCGGCTGAATCTTTTTTCATTATTTCGTATCTGAACTCCCGCAAATTGTCCTAAATAAGGAAAATACGCCGTTTTGCATCCGAAAGCCCATTGCGAGGGTTGAAAAAAAGGCTATTTTTGAGACAATTCTTGCCGAGTGTTACGTTAAATTGCATCGAACAATACAGGCAGGTAAACAAACGTGAAACCCACCGATATAAACGACCCTGAGTATTTTCATAAGGTTGTCGATTGTCAGTATGCGTGTCCGGCTCATACGCCGGTGCCGGAATACATTCGCCTCATCGCGGCGGGCAGATATTCTGAGGCATATATGATCAACTGGGACTCTAACGTCTTTCCGGGCGTTTTGGGCCGAACCTGCGACAGGCCATGCGAACCGGCATGTCGGCGCGGGCGCGTAGAGGAAGAACCGGTTGCGATATGCCGCCTGAAACGCGTCGCTGCGGATAACAAGTCTGACGTGCTGCACATGATGCCGCAAGGGCCTTTTGAACCTAACGGCAAAAAGATCGCACTTATCGGCGGCGGGCCTGCTTCGCTGACCGTCGCACGCGATCTGGCCCCTCTTGGCTATGAGGTACATCTTTTTGACGAGCAGATAAAAGGCGGCGGATTTATGCGTTCGCAGATACCCGCATTTCGCCTGCCCGAAACCGTTCTGGACGAAGAGGTCGATTATATTCTTCGTCTCGGTATTCACACCCACTTCAAACATTACGTCTCTTCATTGAAAGAGGTGCTGGAAAAAGATTACGACGCCGTATTTGTCGGAACAGGTGCTCCGCGTGGCCGCGACCTGCCTGATCTGCCCGGCAGGCCGGAAGGTGATGCCAATATTCACATCGGTATCAACTGGCTTGGTTCTGTTGCTTTTGAACACACAAAAGCCATCGGCAAACGCGTGATCGTTCTGGGCGGCGGAAATACCGCGATGGATTGCTGCCGCACGGCGAGACGCCTCGGCGGAGAAGATGTAAAGGTGATCGTCCGTTCGCCTTTTGCGACGATGAAAGCCAGCCCTTGGGAAAAAGAGGATGCGATGCACGAAGACATCCCGATCATCGACAACCACGTGCCGAAGTCGTTCGTTATCGAAGACGGCAAGCTTGCCGGGATGACATTTGAAAAGGTCGAGGCGGTCTATGATGAGAACGGCAAGCGAAAGCTGGTACCGACCGGTGAGCCTGACGTTTTCTTTCCGGCAGACGACGTTCTGATCGCCGTCGGGCAGGAGAACGCTTTTCCGTGGATCGAACGCGACCTCGGGCTGGAGTTCGACAAATGGGAGATGCCGGTCGTTGACCGAAAGACGTTTCAGTCCACCAACCCTAAAGTGTTCTTCGGTGGCGACGCGGCGTTTGGGCCTGAAAATGTCATCACGGCCGTTGCCCACGGACATCAGGCAGCAGTTTCGATA
The DNA here is from genome assembly GCA_019639215.1 of Acidobacteriota bacterium. Taxonomy (GTDB): domain Bacteria; phylum Acidobacteriota; class Blastocatellia; order Pyrinomonadales; family Pyrinomonadaceae; genus OLB17. The sequence goes on along the minus strand of JAHBSH010000066.1, from coordinate 8,061 downwards.
GATCTGTTCTGTTCGGGCAAAGATGTTGTCACTCAGCGTCCGGCACCGCACGTGAACCTTATTTCGCAAAAGATGGGCATTCACGAATGGGCCTATGACAGCGTGGTAGATCATGACAAACGCTTTGTCGTCCCGCAGGCTCCGAAAGACCTGACACTGAAAGATCGCAAGAAAGAGGTCGAACTTGGGTTTGATCCGCTGACAGGTTACGAAGAAGCACAACGCTGTCTGAACTGCGATGTGCAGACGGTTTTCTCCGCTCCGAAATGTATCGAATGCGACGCATGTGTGGACATCTGCCCGACCAGCTGCATTACCTTTACGGCAAATGCCGATGAGGCCGATCTCCGCGAAAAGCTGAAAGTTCCTGCCCTAAATCTGACACAGGATCTGTATGTTTCAGAAGATCTGCCGCAGACGAAACGCATTATGGCAAAGGACGAAGACGTTTGCCTCCACTGCGGCCTCTGCGCCGAACGCTGTCCGACCGCCGCCTGGGACATGCAGCGTTTCCTTTACAACGTTACCAAAGCCGGAGGTGTCAAATATAGCAACTTGGTCCAGATCGAAAGGAATTGAAGTAGTGTTAAGATTTATCGAGGTAAACTTATGACGACACAAGCTATGGAGATCATGGAGATGGCCGATTCGCTGCCGATCGACATGAAGATCGAACTGGTCGATCGGCTTCTCGACAGCATGTATCCACGACAAAAAGAGACCGACGATCTTTGGAAGATCGAAATAGAGCGTCGGGTTGAGGAAGTGCGGTCGGGCAAGGTGAAGACGATTCCAGGCGAGCAAGTGTTCGCCGAGATCGAAGAACGTTTTGGTAAATGACGTTCGAATTTCATCCAGAAGCACGGATCGAATTTATCGAGGCCATCTCGTACTACGAAAGGTCGAGCCCGGGTGTAGGGCTCCGATTTTCGAGAGAGGTTTATGCAACGATCAAACGTGTATTGGAAAGTCCGAACGCATGGCCACACATCACAGAAAATACCAGACGTTGCCTAGCTCGCCGGTTTCCGTACTCTGTAGTTTATGAGGTTCGAGAGCAAGACGTATTGATCATAGCTATTGCTCACGCTAGCCGCGAACCTTTTTATTGGAGCGATAGAAAAAAGAGATGATATGCCTAGGGCTATCACGTCTCAGTCTGGGATTTGTAGCGGTTCTGGAACAACGTGATAGTAGCTAGGGGGTAAATTTGGGTATTAGGCATATAGCGAGTAGTTATCAGGATAGGCATACGGCGAAATTTTTACGAAAGAGGTAGACAATGAGACTAGCCAGATCATTTACAAACTAATTAAATATGGCTCAGTGGCAGGGACAATTTACAGGTAACTCACACGCAACAAAAGTTCAAGATCATGAGCAATTACTGAAACACGCCATCGAAGTTATAGAAGGGACGTCGGATGACAGGAAGTATGCAAAGGAAAGATCAGCAAGGAAATTAGCGGCTAAAGTATTGAACTCGCGGTTAAAAATGATACGGGCACAAATATATAATACTGAGCCAGTTTCTTCGGAAGATTGGGGAGACAAACGAGTCCAAATAGAGCATCTGAAAGAACGCGAGACTCTGCTTGAAAGAGAAGGAGTCGAAGGAATTTTGCGAGAGTTCGGTTTTTTTGAATATTCTAATACTGAGTCTTGATGTTTACCGGGATCAAATCAAAATGGGAACTGTGGAAAGAAAGACCTTTTCCCGATGGCTTAGCAGGCAGCACATATTCTGGAATTGATCTTGTAGAAGTTGACACGTTTTCAGCAGGTTGTATCCATACCTTCTTGGTTAGTAGTGGAAGGCTCGACCATAATCGTATGAAAATACTTCGCAATTGTTCCGCTGATCTGGATAAGGCTCTTGGTGAACTTACCGGCGAAGTTGCGGAGTATTTTCAACAACTTTCAGAGATCCAACACGAGATACTTGAAGTCGTCTCTTTGTATGAGTAACTTAAAGAAAATAAATGATTTTGTAGTCAGGTTTGCCAATGTTAACGGCACGGGTTCGGCGTCGGCCAATGCTTTGTTCACGAAGGCGGTGTTTCGGATGGGTGTGCCGGTTACGCCGAAGAACATCTTTCCGTCGAACATTCAGGGGTTGCCGACGTGGTACGAAGCGCGGGTGAGCGAAAAGGGCTATTTGGGGCGGCGCGAAGGCGTTGACCTGATGGTTGCGGTCAACCCTCAATCGATAAAAAAAGATTACGCCGATGTAAAACCCGGCGGATATTTTCTTTATGACAGCTCAAAACCGCTTCCGCCGGGCTATGACCGCACGGACATCACGCATATCCCAATTCCGCTGATGACGCTTTGCAACGCGGAGTTTACTGACGCCCGTCAGCGTCAGCTTTTCAAAAATATAATCTATATCGGAGCGTTATCCGCTCTTTTAGATATCGAGTTTTCTGTTCTCGAAGGACTGATAAGCGATCAGTTCAAAGGAAAGGAAAAGCTGATAGAGCCGAATATCCGGGCTTTGAATATCGGTGTCAGCTATGCCCGTGAAAATTTTGAATGTCCGCTCGATATTCGTGTCGAACGCCGCGATCTGTTGGGCGATAAGATATTGTTCGGCGGCAACTCTGCCTGTGCGCTTGGTGCGATATATGCCGGGGCGACCGTTGCGGCGTGGTATCCGATAACGCCTTCGACATCGGTCGTGGATGCTTTTGCAAGCTACGCAAAAAAATATCGCGTTGATGCCGAAACGGGCAAAAACAATTACGCCATCGTTCAGGCTGAAGATGAGCTTGCCGCCATCGGCATGGTAATGGGAGCTATGTGGAACGGCGCTCGTGCGTTTACCGCAACCAGCGGACCAGGCGTGTCTCTGATGCAGGAATTTCTCGGCCTCGGTTATTTTGCCGAAGTGCCGACCGTACTGATCGATGTTCAACGGACCGGGCCATCTACCGGAATGCCCACACGTACACAACAATCGGATCTGCTCAGTGCGGCCTATGCTTCGCATGGAGATACCAAACATGTGCTTCTTCTTCCCGCATCGTCGAAGGAATGTTTTGAACTAACGGCGGCGGCATTTGACCTGACGGAAAGGCTGCAAACGCCGGTCATTGTCATGACCGACCTCGATCTTGGGATGAACGACCACGTCACTGAACCGCTCGTTTGGGACGACAGCTGGAATTGGGATCGCGGAAAACTGCTTTCTGCAAAACATCTCGAAAAGATCTATGCGGCAATGGCTAAAACCAACGGTTCGAACGGTTCCAATGGAAACGGAGAAGCCCCACTGCCCGGAAACATCGAACTTGACGCCCTGACAAATGACAACGCCGCACCTGCGCCGCCGCTGGAACAGTTTCGTGGCAAGTTTGGCCGCTATTTGGACATTGATGAAGACGGAATACCTTATCGAACGTTGCCCGGTATTCACGCCACAAAAGGAGCTTTTGTTACGCGAGGTTCGTCACGCGATGAATACGCAGCCTACACCGAGGACAGCGAAGCCTATGTCCGAAACATGGCTCGCCTTCTAAAAAAATGGGAAACGGCGAAAGAACTTGTCCCGCAGCCGGTGTTCTATCCGAGTGACAAGGGACAAGGGACAGGGGACACGAAAAGCGGCTTTAACTCGTCACCCAACGCGGGTGTTATCTTTTTCGGAACATCGACGGATTCGGCATTGGAATCGTTAGAATTATTGGAGGCTGATGGCATTCACCTTGACGCCATGCGGCCGCGAGCATTTCCTTTCGGCAAAGCGTTCCGCGACTTTGTCGATGCACATGACCGCATTTTTGTCATCGAACAAAACCGCGACGCCCAATTCAAAAGCCTGATGATGATCGAACTAGGGATCGACGCATCAAAGTTGATCTCTGTGCTGAATTACGACGGAATGCCGATAACAGCGGATAATATTTACAGGCAGATATTACGGCATTTCTCATAATAATAGGGTGGACAATGCTGGAATTTAAGGAAATTGATAAGCCAGACAGCACTTTTTCTAATATCGGCCGGATCTCCTATTGTGTTTTCGCCGTTATTCCGATCATTTTGTGGATCGTGATGGGATTTCAGGCTGGAGAAACTCGGGAGGAGCGATTTGCCGCATTTTTGATGGGGAGTCTTTTGCTTGTGTTAAGCCTCATCATTACCATTGTCGGAGCGATCATTCTGGTATTGGTAAAAATTAGCGGTCAACCGATTCGGTTTTGGGTGATTGCAGTGGCAATCGCATCACTGCCGCTATGGCTGGGATTTATTTTAGGAGTCCTTTGGAACGCTCAGCCTGTATTTGGTGCCATGCATTACTAGGCGAGAACTTTTCAGAATTTCATTTTCAATATGACTTACGTACGTTCAACATTTCGTCATCCGGCGTTGCCTAAGAATGAGCTTGGGTACACCGTGGATTATTATGAGGGCTCGCTTTCGACGCTCTGCGCGGGCTGCGGACATGATTCCATCAACGCTTCGATAGTTCAGGCTTGTTGGGAACTGAACATCGAACCGCACAAGGTGGCAAAGATGTCCGGCATCGGCTGTTCGTCGAAATCGCCTGCGTATTTTCTTTCAAATTCTCATGGGTTCAATTCCGTCCACGGGCGTATGCCTTCTGTGACGACGGGAGCGAATCTTGCCAACCGAGACCTGATATATTTCGGCGTTTCGGGTGACGGCGACACGGCATCAATAGGTATGGGACAATTTGTCCATGCGGCCCGCCGCAACCTGAAAATGGTCTATCTGGTGATGAACAACGGCTGTTACGGCCTGACAAAAGGGCAGGACTCAGCTACGGCGGATGTCGGGTCAAAAAGCAAATCAGGTTCGGTCAACCTCTTTCAGGCGATAGACCTTGCGGGTCTTGCTATCGAACTCGGTGCGACGTTTGTGGCCCAGAGCTTTTCGGGCGATAAGGAACAGCTTGTTCCGCTTCTCAAAGCGGCGATGCGGCACAATGGCTTTGCATTTCTTAACGTCATATCGCCCTGCGTTACATTTAACAATAACGTCGGTTCGACAAAATCCTACGATTACGTCCGCGAACACGTAGAGGCGACCTCGACCGTCGATTTTGTTCCGTTGATGCGCGAGATAACCGCCACATACGAGGCCGGTTCCGTTTCAGATCTGACGATGCATGACGGCTCTTTGATCCGCCTGAAAAAATTGGCAAAGGACTGGGATCCGTTCGAACGTCTCTCGGCAATGCACGCCGTTCACGCCGCCCGCCAGCGTGACGAAATATTGACCGGCCTGCTCTTCATCGACCCGGAATCGACCGATCTGCACAGCATGATAAATACCTCTGAAAGGCCGCTCAATTCGCTGCCGCTGGCAGAACTCTGCCCCGGCTCCGCCGCTCTGGATGAGATAAACAAACGGTCACGCTAAACCGCACAAGCCCAAACAAAAAAAGCCGCGACCCTAAACGGCCGCGGCCTTTTTATTTGAAACTGGAGCCACCTGGCGGATTTGAACCGCCGACCTACTGATTACGAATCAGTCGCTCTACCAACTGAGCTAAGGTGGCATTCTCGGATGTTGAATTCGAGAGCCGAATTTCACAATATAGCCGTCCGGCGGAGCCGATGTCAAGTTTCCCATGGTCAAAGACCCATCATCATGAAGCGGTCAATAACGTTTCGGTCAGGCAAGTCAAATAAAAGTGAAAAAGTAGCTTTGATTTAGAGTTAGTGTCGGGTGTATATTCTCATCGGGAGGAAAACGAACGTTTTACAACTGATATGAGCGATGGTTTTTCGACAAGGCTTCAGATGGCATTTGACCAAGCGTCAATGGCTGAGATAGCAAGGCAGATACAGGTTCCTCATGCAACGGTGCGTAATTATTTTCAGGGACGCATGCCTGCTCCGGAAGTTCTGATAAAGATAGCAAATGCAACGAATGTGTCTTTGAACTGGCTTCTTACCGGTGCGGGCGAGATGTACATTCCCGGTGCCAGGTCTATCGACCTCGGACAGATACTCGAAGAAAAGATAGGCGAGATCGTTGACAGAAAGCTGGCCCGGCAACAGTTAGGCGACGTTCAGGAGCTTGGCCGCATTGATGAAGCTCCGCGATTTGATGTGCGTGAGGCGGTCGAAACCTTGGGTGATCCGCATCGCGTAATGAGCGAGTGGTTTCGCCATGAGGGACGGGAATATCCGCAGGATTACGGCATCGTTTTCTTTCAGGGTTGGGAAACATACTCACCGGAAGAAAAAGTAGAGGCCGTTCGCGATGCCAAAAAGGTCCTTGACCGAACGCTCAGAAACAAGCCTTCCTAAGGTTCAGATCTTTCATTGCGTTTCATGTCTTGAAAAATGACCTGTCTGTGATACTATGTTTCATACATCGGACGATTCGTCTTTTTCCGATGATCTCTCATAATGAACTTCCTGCTGAAAAAACTTGCGTCTCTGAACATTGGCTGGAATGAACGACCGCTGACCGAGGCCGATCTTTACGCGCTATGTAAACGTTTCAAGATCACGGTTGAAGAAATGCCGCTGCGTGTCAGCGGGTTTTATTACTGCGTTATGGGACGCCATTTCATCGCGGTCAACAGCGGGCTTTCTGCCGATAGAAAGCTCTTTGTGCTGTTTCACGAATTTGCACATTTTCTGCTCCATGCTCCTGACCGCGGAGCAACCGCAAACTTTCATGGCATAGGCCGCCGCGACCGCAAAGAGACCGAAGCCGACCTTGTCGCTCTGATAGCGCTGATGCCGACGAATAAGGTGATCCATCGGGATCCTTCCGAACTTATCGAAGAAGGCTTTGATGCCGAGCACGTTCGTGACCGGTTTTTGATCCTCGAAAAGTACGGCATTTGACCCGATCTGATCAACATTCAACGCCGCTGATACTTTTTCCCTTTGATATTCGCGTTCCTTAAATGGAAGGGATTAGAAGGAGAAGGTATGGCGGTAAACGAGACATTTCAACGGCAGATAGCTACTGTGAAGAGCAAGAAGGCTCTTGACGGAAGGGCGGCGATAGCCGCAGCAGTCATTCTTATTATTATCAGCTTCACAGGTTTTGGGCCAAAATATTACTTCGATCTGGGCAATGCTTTTTCGTCCTTTCGGTGGATGACCCACGTACATGCACTTATAATGGTGCTGTGGATGGCTTTATTCGCGGCCCAGGTCTTTTTCGTCAGAACAAAGAACATTAAAACGCACATCACGCTTGGTATGGCAGGAGTTGTTCTAGCCCTGCTGGTGATAGCAACCGGATTGATAGTAGGTGTTCAGGCAGGCAAGTACGGTTCTGTTTCATTTCCGCCGGACATTCCAAGACTTTCCTTTATGATCGTTCCGCTGGGAGACATACTGGTCTTTGCGGTTCTTTTTGCAGCGGCGATCTATTATCGGAAAACACCTGCCAATCATAGACGGCTGATGATCTTGACGGCGATAAACTTTCTTTCGCCTGCCCTTGCTCGTATAAATATCGAGGCCCTACAAAATCTTGGCCCGCTGTATTTTTGGGGATTTCCTGATGTCCTCGGGCTGGTCCTGCTCGGGATCGATACGTGGCGGAATCGGCGCCTCAACCCGGCTTTTGCCATCGGCTTATTACTTATCATCGCGTCACAACCGCTGCGTCTGATGATAAGCGGAACCGAAACATGGCTGGCATTCGCGGCATGGTTGACACGATAGAGGTATTTTGAATTAAGCCTTTGGATGGGCTTTGTCATAAACCTCGATCATTTTTTCCATCGAGACCTGCGTGTATATCTGTGTTGTGGAAAGCCGTGCGTGGCCGAGCAATTCCTGTATATCGCGGAGGTCGGCTCCGCTGTCGAGCAAATGCGTGGCAAAGCTGTGCCGCAAACTGTGCGGCGAAATGCTGTGCAGGTCAGCACATTGTTTGATGTATTTATCGATCATGCGGCCGACGCTGCGGGTTGTGATGCGGCCGCCGCGTCGATGCAGAAACACGGCTCGTTCGTCGCGTTCGGCGGGCGGGCATTCATTCAGGAAAATAGGCCGCGATCTTTCAAGATAGTGCATCAGCGCGTCGAGAGCGTGTTCGTGAAAAGGAACAATGCGT
>JAHBSH010000065.1 GCA_019639215.1 Acidobacteriota bacterium | reverse complement strand
GGCCGTCGATGCACTATTCAAAAAACAGGTCAGCCGCATTATCTTGACGCGTCCGGCCGTCGAGGCAGGCGAACGTCTCGGCTTTCTGCCCGGCGACCTGCAGGATAAGGTCGATCCGTACCTGCGCCCGCTTTACGATGCTCTCTTTGACCTTGTCGATAGCGAAAAGGTCACCAAGATGCTCGAAAAGCGCATCATCGAGATCGCTCCGCTCGCATTTATGCGCGGACGCACGCTCTCTGATGCCTTTATCATCCTCGACGAAGCTCAAAATACGACCAACGAGCAGATGAAGATGTTCTTGACCCGTATCGGTTTTGGCTCAAAGGCGGTTGTCACCGGCGATGTCACCCAGATCGATCTGCCGCGAGGACAAAAGAGCGGCCTAAAAGAAGCGACGCGCGTACTCAGCGATATCGATATGATCGAGTTCGTCTATTTCAACGAAAAGGATGTCGTGCGCCACAAACTCGTTCAGCTGATAGTTAAGGCGTATGAAGAGCATTCGAACGACGCTGAAAATTAACGCCTTAATTGATCGTTAATTGGCCGGATATTTCATTCCCCATTTACGATCGGCCAATTAACATTACGATCCAACCTGGTATGATCGACGTCATCAATCTCCAACGCAAAGTTAAGCTAGATCTCGCTCCCATTCGCGCATTCGCAAATTCCCTTTCCGCAAGCATCATCGAAACGAACGGATCTGCATTCACCGTAGCCTTTATTAGCGATGACAGGATGCGGCAGCTTAACGAGATGTTTCGCGGCAAAGACTCGACGACCGACGTGCTTTCATTCCCGAATGAGCCGGACGAGTTCGAGGGACTCACAACTCCCGACTCACGACTCACGATCCAATTAGGCGACATCGTCATTTCTGCCGAGCAGGCGCAAAAGCAGTCCGTTGAAAATGGCCTGTCTCTAGAAGCTGAGATCAAACAGCTCATCTTGCATGGCGTCCTTCACCTATGCGGTTACGACCACGAGGCCGACAATGGCGAGATGAATGCCCGCGAACTCGACCTGCGTGATAAACTCGGGATCGATGTCTGAAACACTCAAAATTGCCGAGCCCTGCGTAATGGTGATCTTTGGGGCGACCGGCGATCTAACCAAACGCAAACTGTTTCCCGCACTTTTTAATCTTGCGAAGGATGGGCATCTCCCCGAGAATTTCGCGATCGTCGGCGTTGGGCGGCAGGAAATGCTGTCTGAGGATTTTCGTGACCAGATGGTCCGGAATCTGAAGGAGTTTGCAGGGGAGAATGGCGATGAGGAAAAAGCGAAATGGTTCTGTTCGCGAACTTACTACACGGGCGGCGATTTTGATGACGACAAAAAGCTTTTTAAGGATCTGAAGGCAATGGCCGACGAGGTTCGGACGCAGCACGATATACCTGACAATTTCTTTTTTTATATGGCGATACCGCCAGGCCTTTTTGCGAACGTGACGCAAAAGATAGTAAAGAACGGACTCGGCAAGGAAGAGAACGGCAACTGGCGGAGGTTCATTTTTGAAAAGCCTTTCGGCCACGATCTGGAATCGGCAAAAAAGCTGAACGCTGACCTGCTGAAGATATTAAAAGAGCGGCAGATATACCGTATCGATCATTACCTGGGTAAAGAAACGGTTCAGAACCTGCTTGTGTTCCGCTTTGGCAACAGCGTTTTTGAACCGATATGGAACCGCAATTTTGTCGATCATGTACAGGTAACGGTCGCCGAGAAATTGGGTGTTGAACAACGCGGCGGTTATTACGACACCGCCGGAGCTTTGCGCGATATGATCCCGAATCATATCTTTCAGCTGGTAACGCTGACGGCGATGGAACCGCCTGTTTCGTTTGACGCGGAATCGGTCCACAACGAACAGGCAAAGATCCTGCGTGCAATAAAATGCTTTTCGCCGGAGGCTGCGCTGCAATCGGCGGTTCGCGGTCAATACGGTGACGGAGAGATCGATGGAAAGACAGTTCCGGCATATCGCACGGAAACTGATGTAAAACCTGATTCCCAGACGGAAACCTACGCGGCATTAAAGCTTTCTATCGACAACTGGCGATGGGCGGATGTTCCCTTTTATATACGAACGGGAAAAAGAATGCCGGAGCGTCATTCAAGCATAATAGTTCAGTTCAAAAAGGCTCCTTTTACATTGTTTGAGAACACGCCGGTCGAACGTCTGACGACCAACCGTATAGAGATACACATCCAGCCGGACGAAGGCATCACGCTGCATTTCGGGGCAAAGGTTCCGGGGCCGATAGTGCAGGTCGGAGCGGTCGATATGGATTTCAATTACGTTGACCATTTTGGCGAACAGGCCGCTACGGGATACGAACGCCTGCTCTTTGATTGCATGATCGGCGATTCTACGCTCTTTCAACGTGCGGACATGGTCGAAGCAAGCTGGGGCATAGTTTCGCCGATACTTGATGTCTGGTCAGCGATACCGCCGCGTGATTTTCCGAATTACGCCGCCGGAAGCTGGGGGCCGCCCGAAGCAGATGAACTGTTGAGCCGCGACGGCAGACAATGGAAGAACACACCGCTCGCTCCTGATAAAAACGCTAAATGACGGACATAAGAATATTTCCCGACAGAAAGGCTATGACCGCAGCCGCTGCGGAATATTTCATTCAGATCGCTGCCAAGGCAATAGAGGAAAGCGGCAGATCGTCGGTCGCTCTTGCGGGCGGTTCCACTCCAAAAGCCTTGTATGAAATGCTCGCCGGTGATGAGTATCGTGAACGCATTGACTGGCAGAAGATGCTGTTCGTGATCGGTGACGAACGCAATGTGCCGCCTGACGACGAACGCAGCAATTATGGTATGGCGGAACGGTCGCTTTTGCGGCCGCTCAGCATATCAGATAAAAATATCGTCAAATGGAAAACGGCCAACGGTGAGCCAGAACAGATAGCGGAAAGATTTGAGAACGAGATAAAGGACGCATTTTCGTTGAAACACGGAGAGCTTCCGCGTTTTGACATTGCAATGCTTGGGATGGGTGCGGACGGCCATACGGCGTCGTTGTTCCCCGGCACAAAAGCCCTCACTGAAAGCGAACGCATTGCCGTTGAAAACGATGTTCCGCAGCTTGGCGAAGTTCGCTTCACACTAACCTTTCCTGTCATAAATAATGCCCGGAATGTGATGTTCCTTGTAGCCGGAGCGGACAAGGCCGAGGCCGTTAAAAGCGTCATCGAAGACACAGAGAACGGCGTCGATCTTCCGGCGGGATCTGTCCGCCCGTCCAATGGAACCGTAACTTGGTTCCTGGATGAAGCCGCCGCACGGCTGCTGATGCATGTTTGAGGTTGCATTTACCGCGTTGTGCGGATAACATTTCGATTTACAGCCTATGGAAATAGACTTAGCCGTTGGCCTATTGATACTGGTCGCACTCCTTTTTCTGGCGACCATCGATATGGCGTTCGCACATCTCTCCGACCTGTCCTTACGACGTCTTTCAACCGAATCAGACGAATCAAAACGTCCTGCGGCGGCTGAATTTTTGCGTGAGATACTAGACAACCGCGTACGCTTTCGCTTTGCTCTGTCATCGACCATACAATTCTTGATGATCTCTTTCTCGGTGCTGGTGACGATAGCTGCGATCCGCTATTGGGAAAGCAGAAAAAGCGTTGTCATTGCTTCTCTGGTCATCAGTCTTGTGGCGACCGTCGTTTGCAGACAGATCGTTCCTCGCCTGATAACGCGAAACAATCCTGAGAACATCCTGCTTTGGCTGCTGCCGACCGTTAAACCTTTATACTGGCTTGCGTCGGCGGTGGTTTCGCCGTTCTCGTCTTCCTCACGCAGCAAAGACCAGCAGCGGCTGGAAACATCTGTAACGCCCGATAATGCGGAAGCAGCCGACAATACCGAAGACATTCAGGCCCTGATGGAGGTCGGCGAGGCCGAGGGCATCATTGAGGTAGAAGACCGCGAGCTGATCGAATCAATGCTTGAGTTCAGCGAGACGAGGTCGGGCGAGATAATGACGCCGCGAACCGAGATCGTTGCTCTGCCTGCGGGTTCAACGGTGAGGTCTGCCCGCGATATTATCATTGAAGAAAAATATTCGCGGCTGCCGGTATATCGTGACAGCATTGATAATATCGAAGGGCTGATCTATGTTCGCGATCTGCTGACCGCGTGGGCAAACGGCAAAGAGGACGAAAGCATACAGAACTTTCTGCGTCCTGTCGTATTTGTGCCTGAAACCAAGACCGCTTCAGAACTGCTGAAAAGCATGCAAGTGAACCGCAGCCAGATGGCGATAGTCATTGACGAATACGGCGGCGTTGCGGGTGTTATAACTATAGAGGACATCGTTGAGGAGATCGTCGGCGAGATCGAGGACGAGGACATCAGCGAAGAAGAGATCATCGAGATCGTCGAAGACGAGGACGGCTATTATGACGTGCTGGGTTCGACCGAGATCTACAAGCTGGAACGGCTGTTCGACATCGAACTCGAAGACGAGGAATACAACACGGTCGCCGGAATGATAATCAGCGAATCGGGCCGCGTTCCCAAAAAAGGCGAAAAGCTTGTCATCCTCGGCATAGACGTTGAGATACTCCGAGCCGATCAAAAACGCATCCATCTGGTAAGGCTGAAACCGGCCGAAACCGAGACCGCTGCGGCCAATGCCGTGCAAGATGCTTAACTCTCCGACCATGTCTTTATAGAGTTTCCTCCTATGGCTAGCGGCCTGCCGTTATGTTGTGCGGAAGTAGTTATGCCTCTCCGGTATCAAGGCGGAAACCCGAATGGTAATGAGGGTGTTTTGACACACTCCCTACCGGTCGTGTTTCTGCCTTTTGCTTTAAGGCTGTGCCTTTTGCATTGCGGTCGGCGCTATGCCGTTCCGTTATCGAGGCGGAAACCCGAATGGTAATGAGGGTGTTTTGACACACTTCCTACCGGTCGTGTTTCTGCCTTTTGCTTTAAGGCTGTGCCTTTTGCATTGCGGTCGGCGCTATGCCCGACCGCGTAGGTTCATCAAATAGATCCTTGAGGCTGTGCCTCATTTATGACGGAGGCACAGCCTCCTTTAATTTTTCCAAGACGTTACGGTCTGGCACAGCCAGACCGCAGTGCATTGGGGCAAAGCCCGGGATTGGAGACTTGGAGACAAGGAGAAGGGGAGTAAAAGACCGTGCAAATAGAGCGATCTTTCTCATCTTTGCACTTTTCCCCTTTTCCCCTTTTTCACTTTTCTAATTTTCACCGTTAAGCTTCAGAAAAACACACTCCCTACCGGTCGTGTTTCTGCCTTCGTATAGGCCGTGTGATACAATCGTAAAAATAGGATAGATCTAAAGCTGGAGGTAGCGACATGGCTATAAGATTAGGAGACGATGCGCCGGATTTTTCGGCGGAGACGACGGAAGGAACAGTTAATTTTCACGAATGGCTGGGTGACAGCTGGGGCGTTCTTTTTTCGCATCCGAAAGACTACACGCCGGTCTGCACGACAGAACTGGGAATGGCGGCAAAGCTGAAACCGGAGTTTGAAAAAAGAAATGTTAAGGTCATCGGCCTGAGCGTCGATCCGCTGGATTCGCACGTGGGCTGGGAAAAGGACATTGAAGAAACACAGGGTTCCGCAGTAAATTTCCCGATGATAGCTGACAGCGACCGCAAGGTTTCTGACCTCTATGACATGATCCATCCGAACGCCAGCGATACATTTACCGTCAGGTCGGTATTCGTGATAGGGCCGGATAAAAAAGTAAAACTGACGCTGACATATCCGGCAAGCACGGGCAGAAATTTTGATGAGATACTGCGTGTCATTGATTCGCTTCAGCTGACGGCAAAGTACAGCGTGGCTACGCCCGTAAACTGGAAAGACGGCGATGACTGCATCATCGTTCCGGCGGTGACAAACGAACAGGCAAAGGAGAAATTCCCTGCCGGTTGGAATGAAGTGAAACCATATCTGCGAATAACGCCGCAGCCGAATAAGGTTGGCTGATAACTGCCGCGTATTCGATCCAAATAAAAAAGGCTTTTTCGTTATGAAAAAGCCTTTTTATTTTTGATGAATCAGCGGTGAGGGCTGTTCATCAATCTGCTAATACTTCCCCGTGTTCGTACTTTCCACGGCTTAATGCCGTAGGATATCTAGTCCATCAGTTGAGCCGCCAGATCACGTAAAGCTTTGTCAGAAGCGGCATGGCTTGCTTTGATCTTTCCGAGCCATTCCTCATCGGCATTTTGCAATTCGCTTTCTACCTGATGTGCTCTTCGCGTTTCGCTCGGGGCGGTTCCGCCAAATACCGTGCGAACATTGACAAAATTCTCAGGCGAAACAGCCGCAAGAGCTTCTTCTTCGGTCAACGAAAGTTCGTGGCCGAGAACGTCCTGTGCTGACGTCTGAAGGATCTCATAGGTAATGTCCGTTCCCGCTTCCAACGCAGCCTTTACGCTCTTGCCCACTATCTTGTGAGAAATGCTGAACGGCAGGCTTTCCTTGCGGACGATGGTGTCTGCAAGTTCGGTAACGGCAATGAAATTCTCACCCGCACGCTTTGCGAGATGTTCGGTATTGAACGTGGCCGAACGAAGAGCGGCAGCGAGAAGAGCGACCGCACGATTCGCATCGCGAACGGCACTATAGATCAGAGGCTGAAGGTCGTCTTCAACGTCATTGATGTCGCCGAACGGCGTGTTGTGAACAGAGGTAAAAACGCCAAGCGTTTGTCCCAATGCCTTGCTGCCGATGGCACGGACGTGTTCAAGAGCGACCGGGTTTCGCTTTTGCGGCATGATGGACGAACCCTGAACGTATCCGTCAGGCAGACGGATCGCGTTGAATTCGATCATGCCCATCAGCATGAATTCCTGTGCAAATTTGCCAAGATTTACAAGCAAAGCGGCGGTCGAGCCAAGTGCCTCAGTGAAATAATCGACCGAAGCTATCGAACCATAAGAATTGACCGTCGGGCCGTTGAAACCGAGCAATTCGGCAACGCGGTGACGGCTGATCGGGAAACCGGTGGTCGTGATCGCCCCGGCGCCGAGCGGACAGGTGTCCATGTTCGCATACGCGGCGCGCAGGCGGCGGATGTCGCGGCCGACGTTCTCTGCCATCGCCAAAAGGAAATGCGCGAGCGTGGTCGGCTGTGCCGGCTGTGTGTGCGTGTATGCGGGCATCACAGTTTCGTGATGCTCTGCCGCGAGATCAAGAAGCACCTTTCGCAGGTCGATCGCGGAACCAAGCAGATTGTGCATCAGCGGCCGCAAACGAAGTCTGTAAATGGTGACATCTATATCGTTACGGCTGCGTGCCGTGTGCAGTTTGCCTGCCGTATCGGCATCAGTGTTCTTTGCTATCTCCTGCTGAAGCAGATAGAAAAGATCCTCGAATGTGCCGTCGTATTCACGTGCATTGATCGCATCGAAATCGAGCTTGCTCAATGACTTTAACAAAGATCTAAGCTCTTCGCTGGTGATGATGCCCTGTTCTTCGAGCATGATCGCGTGAGCCAGATCGACCTTGTAATAAGCGTCGAGGAATGACTGCTTCGCATCCGCGAAGCAGTCCTCCAGAACGTTGTCCTTATATGCTTGTGCCGGAAATTTTTCACTCATTGTACTACTTGCTGCTTTCATTATTTTCCTGCCTTGGGCATGCTTAGAATATTTGCGAACAAACGGTATGCTCCGGGAACACCGACCGGCAGCTGACGGAAGAACGAGTATGATACATACATGTACTTTCCTTTGCCCATCGGTGCATAAAGCATTCCGCCCTTTACCGGATCTTCATCAGGATCAGCAGACTCAAGAAGAGCCGTGTACTGATCGTCAAAGGTCGAGAAGCTGTAAAGGTTCCTTTCCTGTACCCAGTTATCAAAGTCTGCATCCGATATCTTATTCGGGAAATTAAAGATCGAATGCGAAGGAACAAGGATCGTGACCTTGGCTGTCTCATCGGTAACGCGGAGGTTTGATACCCGCTGATTTCCGCGTGTGACGCCGGTCATGCTTGCCGGGAACGGCTGGAGATTTCTCTGAACGTACTCGTGCTGCTGGTACTGAACGACCAGAGTTCCGCCGTTCCTGGCAAAGTCGAGAAGACGGCCATTGTTTGCGACATAATCAGGACGAACCTGTGACGCGCGAATGCCGATGACTATGGTGTCATATTGCGAAAGGTCTCCGGTTGAGAGATCTTTTTCTTCGAGCATGGTCACGTCAAGACCCATGCGTCTGATGGCTTCGGGGACGCGGTCTCCGCTGCCCATTACGTAACCAACCTTGACCGGGGAAACTTCCATATCAAGGACCTGTGCAGTGACCTTTGCCTCATTGAATCGGCGATGCGTCTGCATATGCGGATAGGCGATCTCGGTCATTGACTCTGCATAACGCTTGCCGCCAACATTAGCGACAGCCGTTATCTTGTAAGAACCCGCTCTTGGATTTGCAGGCAAATTCACTTCAAAGGCGAAAGCGGTCTTGTCGCCCGGATTTGCCAATGAGAATTTCTGATTCTGCGGGGTCGCACGCCAGCCTGACGGAAGGTCAAGACTTGCCGTGCCTTCGATCGGCCCCTGAGTGTTGTTTGAAACGGTCGTCACCACACGGTGAGCTTTACCGCCCTTGACCGGGGCGACAAGAAGATCTGATTCGACGCCGAGCGTTACGGCAGGAACCACATTCAGCTCACGGCGAAGTTCGCCGCGAATATCGTCAGCGTAACGATACTGGACAGGCTGCGTGATGGTTATGTCCTCGCCGCCAAGGTTGACGACGACACTGGCCGTAACAAGCGGTGCGGCAAAAGGCTGATTCTTATTCTGAGCTGCGTTTGACCAGTCAAAAGTGAACGATTCCCTTTCACTCTCAAGCCAATACGGCTGGGTCGGTTTTTCGTTTGCACCGACCGTTACCTTGAAATGCGAGGTAGAAGCAGAAACTTCTTCACGTCGGCGGAAAGACGTTGTTTCAGGAGCAGCCGGCGGTTCGGTCGTCTGTGCATTCCAGCCGGAGCGAACATTTAACTTCGTGTCTTTTACCGTTGCCGAAATGCCTTCCGGAACAAATACCTTCACAGTGACATGCGTGTCAGAGCCGGGATTGACCATCTCAAGCGTGCTGAGAGCGTCAACGATAACACCTGATGCAAGCTGTGCTGCTTGTACAAATTCGGTCGCTTTTTCTTCTAAAAGAGATTTGGAAACCGGATTGGAAGTAGAAGCGGCAGCATCTTTTGCTACGCGATAGCCTTTGATAAGTGTCGGAACCAAAGCCGGAGCCGAATAAACATTGTAATTTTTCAGCGACTGTTCGGCTATGCCTTGAAGTTCTGCTAATTTGGCAGGGAGCGATGCGGTGTTATCCTTTGCAAGCGTGGCGATGCCCCTGATGGAAGTATCGATGCCGTCGAACACACCCTTTTCTGTGCCTGTATCACCGACATTGCTTTCAAGAAGCGTTACGCCCGAACGCTGAAGTCCGCGAAGCTCAAGGGTACCCATTTCCTGAGATTTGTGCTGGCTTCGGCCTTCCATCGCGACCTCAAAATAGGTGCGGCCGATGAGCGGATCATAGCTTCCGGTATTCATGAACAGCGAAGGATTATCTTCCGGACTCGGTGAGAAACCCTGTGAACGATAGAGTTTCAACGGCTGCCACGGCTGCAGGCCTTCCTTGAAATGCTCAGGAAACGCATTTGGGTCACCCGCAGCTTTGAAAGCGAAAGGCGTCAAATATCCGGCAAGCTGGTGCTGACCGTGACCGTCACGCGGTGTACCCGAAAAACGTGAGATAACTACAAGCGGCCTGTAAAGGCGAATGGTACGAACCATATCACCAAGGACTTTCTGCTCTCCCCAGATGCGGGCAGCTTCTTCACGGGTCTTTGAAAAGCCATAGTCCATGAAGCGTGTAAAGAACTGGCCGCCGCCATCCAATCGACGTGCCTGAAGAAGCTCTTCAGTGCGGATGACGCCAAGTGATTCGAACAGTTCCTGTCCGATGACGTTCTGTCCGCCGTCGCCGCGATTAAGCGAAAGGTACGCCGTTCGTGCGTGCTCTTTTCTCGCAAGATAGGCTATAAGGCCTGAATCCTCATCATCAGGATGAGCAGCCGTGTGAAGGGCACTTGCCGTCGTTTGCAGACGCTGCAGCTTTTGTCCAAGGCCGGTCGCACCGCGGTCGTAAATGGCCTGAACCTGTGCATTAGTTCTCTCAGGAAGAAGTGCCGAGAACGACACCGAGAAAACCGTTCCTATCATCAGTGCGGACATTATCCGCCGGGTTGATACAAAGAATGATCGCATAGTTATCTCTCTCTAAGGTTATTTAGTTGGCCGGCACCTCGTAGCCGGGATCGTCTTTGACAGTGAGGCTGATCAAATATCCGGCTGCGACAGTCACGAGGCAGCCCACCACGTTGAACCATAGAAACTCGATCTTTGTATAGTTGCTTGCTATCCAAACGGAAACCACGCCAAAGATCAAGCCGATGAACGCACCGCGTGCTCTGGCACGTTTGACACCGATAGCCAGAACGAAAACACCAAGGAGCGAACCGTAAAAAAATGAACCAAATTTATTTACAACCTCGATAAGCGAACCAAGGTTGGTGGCATAGGTAGCCACGATACAGGCAAAAAGTCCCCATACGACCGTTGCAAATCTGCCGAAGATCACCAGTTGTTTCGATTCTGCATCCGGCCGCAGATGTCGCCTGTAGAAATCTATCGTTGTTGCCGTTGCGAGCGAATTCAGCTCGGCTGAAATCGTTGACATAGCCGCTGCAATGACGATCGCAATGAACAATCCAATTATGCCTATCGGCATATTATCCAGGATAAATCTTGGGAAGACGTAGTTAACATCGTTGAATGATTGATTGCCCGACACGGCTTTAACCAAATTTGTAGCATCGGCACGTGCGGCTTCAAAAGCGGAGTTTGCCGTGACATATGCGCTACGGGTTTCGTCGGAACCATTCTCTACATACTTAACGGCGGCATCGGCTCTTTGAGAATGTGCATCATTGAACTTCTGCTGGACTGAAGAATATTCAGCTCTTTGTTCGATACGTTTTGCTTCGACCGGATTGAAGATCATCGGCGGCGTTGCGAACTGATAGAATATGAAAACAAGAATACCGACGCCAAGGATACCGAACTGCATCGGGATCTTGAGAAAACCGCTCATTAGAAGCGATGTGCGTCCTTCGCTAACGGATTTTGCCGTCAGGAACCGCTGAACCTGGCTCTGGTCACATCCAAAATATGACAGGAACAAGAAAAGTGCGGCGATGACGCCCGACCAGATAGTGTATTTCTCGGTGAGATCAAAGCTCGTGTTTACAGTTTCTAGTTTGCCCAATGCTCCGGCAAGATGGAGTCCGTCTGAAAGTGAAACATTGGCCGGAAACTGGCTCAATATTATAATGATGACAACAAACAATCCGCCAAAAATAAGGATCATCTGTTTGACGTCAGTCCATGTGACCGCCTGGACGCCACCAAACATCGTATAGATCGTTGTGGACATTCCTATAACAAATATTGTTGCTACCTCGCTCCATCCCAGAACAATGGAAAGAACAACAGACGGTGCAGCTATTACAACCCCGGCCCCAAGACCGCGTGATAAAAGGAAACAGAAACTGGTAAGTGTGCGGGTTTTTGCATCAAAGCGTCGTTCCAAATACTCGTATGCAGTAAATACGTTTGCTCTGTAAAAGAAAGGAACCACCGTGACGCACAGAATGACCATTGCCAGCGGCATACCATAATAGAACTGCAAAAAGCGCATTCCATCGGTATATGCCTGGCCCGTCGTGCCGACCAGAGTTATGGCTGACATCTGTGTAGCCATAACCGATAGACCGACTGCCCACCAGGGCAAGCTGCGGTTTGCCAAAAAGAAACCTTCGGCGGTGCCGGCGTGTTTGGTTAAACGAATGCCGTCCCATATGACATAAGCCAGATAGGCCACGACTACTAGCCAGTCAAGATAATGCATAGATTCAAACCCTTAGCGTGAAAAATACCAGGAAAATAATTTGAGAAGCAGAATGACAACGACCGATGTGGCGATCACAAGTGCATAGATCTTGTACCACCATTCATCCGGTTTTTCGACGATGACCTCGTTAGGGTCGCGTTCATGATGTCCCATAATGATGCCTTCCGTAAGTTTTATCGGGGCCGAAAGCCATCTCCGGCCCCGATATGAGTTTAACAGACAACACTGACTAGAAGGTGAACTTGAAGCCAAATTGAAGCTGTCGGCTCTCTTGTGCACTTCTGGTAAAACCCTGATAAAGCTGATCCATGGACACAAGCATCTCACCGGTTGTTGTGTTGAAACGCGGTGTCCCTGTATTCGTTATCGTCGTGCCACTATAGCTTAGCGTACTGTTGATATTGAAAATATTCGTCGCTTCGCCAAAGAACTCGAGCTTGAACCTTTCAGTGATCGGAAAGACCCTTGAGTATCTGAGGTCAACATTCACGAATCCAGGGGCTCGTCCAGCATTCCTTTCAAGACCAACAGGTATGTCATTTCCAATTCCATCACCATTCAGATCAAAGTTTGTGTTGATCGGAAAGGTTTCACCGCTTCCGGCAAAAGCCGAAAGGCCAAATTCATTATTGTTCAGCAAATAGCGGAGAGCCTTGCTTTCAACCTCGAATTTAGGACGTGCGACAAAGCTGGACGAAACCGTGTGTCGCTGATCAGCAACACCATAAGCCCAGTCCCATGCACGGTTTGAAGGATCTGTCTGGCTGGCCGCTCCGACACCCTGAAGGTTGCGCTCCGGGGCATTGTCACGAACACGCGAAAGCGTGTAGTTAAAGCTGAACTGATAGCCCTGTGAAAAACGCTTGGATAGCTGAAGTGTCATTGCGTCGTAACGTGAGTTACCGCCAGATCCAACCTCTATTATGTTCTGAAATGTCGGGTTGTACCTGTTTCCAGCTGCACAGCTATATTTTGGACGACCGTCAGCAAGGGTTGCCCCCGTCGGCATACAGTTTGTCTGTCTGTAAACAGCAAGCTGACGGCCTTCGGAATGAATGTATCCGGCAGTGATCGAGTAGTTCTCAGAAAGTGCCTGTTCGATCTGCGTCTGGAAGTGCATTGCATACATGTTGCTGAAGTCCGGCGACACAACTGTAAGACTCTCGGGCGGAAGAACCGTTCCCGGCGGAAGCGCACCAAGCGTCCCTGGGAAGGACGGCGCTCCGGCAGTTGGTGTTCCCGTGCCGGCATTTCCACGACCGGTGAAGGTGCGGTTTGCGTAACGCCCGACACCGTTCTGCTGTAAAGCTCCCTCATACATCGAAAGATAAACGGTGTCATAATAGAAACCAAAGCTCCCTCGAATAACTGTGGGAAGGTCTCCTTCTCTTAGAAGATAAACCGCACCTAACCGGGGTGAAAAGTTGTTCTTGTCGACCTTGAACTCGCGAGATTCCGCCAATGGAGCATCTGCGATCCCTTCAGGAATGCTGTAGAGGTCATACCTTAATCCGTAGCTCAACTTCAGCCTTCTGGTTGCCTTCCAGTCATCCTGAGCAAAAGCACTGAAGAATGTAGTATCATACTCAAATTCAGGATCGCCCATCGTCTCTGCATAGCTTGTATAACTCTGCCTCTGAATCTCTGTTGCTCCCGGTGCGATGGCGGCCTGATATGCAGCTAATGATCCGAAAGTATATGTCGCGTTAACGTTAGAACGGCGATAATCATAGATATGATTGACACCGAAACCAAACTTCATCGTGTGATCACCTTTTGTCCATGTCAGATTGTTCTGAAACTGATTCATGGTTTCAATAGGTGACACGGCATTGATGTTCGCAGCCGGACCAAAGCTTGCTACGTTCGTAATGGTTACCGAAACTCCTGATGGAGTGTATTGGGTCGGGAGAAATATCGAATTGCGATGAGCTCGTTGATAACGAAACTCATTAAAGACATTTGGCGTGATAACCGAAGCAAGCTGAATTGCCAGTGAGTTTGATTTATCATCCAGATCCACTGTGCGTTCAAGTGTATTGAAACCACCGCCGACGTTGTTGGGCGAGAAGTTTGTAAACCGAATGAAACGACCGGTCAGTCGATTGGCATCGTTCAACTGAGCATCAGTTCGGAAGATCAAAAAGTTGACCTTTTGCGAAGCCGGTATTGAATCAACAAAAATTCCAGCCGGTAGTCCAAGGGCAATCAGAGCCTGCCTATTCTCCGGAGTTATGTCCACTGTCTGTTGCGGACGACCGGCAAAATCGCGTGTCACCC
Source organism: Acidobacteriota bacterium (assembly GCA_019639215.1). Lineage (GTDB taxonomy): Bacteria > Acidobacteriota > Blastocatellia > Pyrinomonadales > Pyrinomonadaceae > OLB17. The sequence continues at coordinate 4,567 of JAHBSH010000065.1, read as the reverse complement.
ATTCATAACCGCCGTAGATATGCCACCTGTCCTTGATGATCGGGCCGCCGGCGGCAAATGTCAGGTTATCGACCTTTGTCGGGGCCTTGATGGCGGTCGGGAGGGTATTGAACGGACGCGACGACATGCTCGTGCGGCGAAAACGGTATGCCGCCGAACCACGGAGCGAGTTAGTGCCGGAAGGCGTGATGTTATTCATCACCAGCCCCGGCGTGTTGCCGAACTCGGCCGCGAAACCGTTCGTTACAAGCTGAACCTCGCTGACGAAGGTTTCCGAAATAGGAACAAGGCGGAGGCCGCCGCTGTTCGCCTGTGTGTTGACGTTTCCGTCAAGCTGAAAATTTGTGCGGCGGGCGTATCCGTTTGCGCTTACACGCGGCACGCCGAATTCCGTGTTCGGACGGCCCACGACGTTTGCCTGAAGCAGAGAGAAGTTGTAAGGGTTGCGTGAAACCAGCGGCAGCCCCTGAACCTCGCGGGTATTCAGCACGCGGCCAACGTCTATCTTACCCGGATCGGCAATGGGAGCGTCCGATGTGATCGTGACCGTCTCTTCCAGGCCGCCCGGTTCAAGCTGGGCGTTGATCGTGGCTATCGAACCCGCCGTGATCGTGATGCCGTCACGAACAAGCCGTTTGAATCCGGTGCCCTCGATCGTGACCTGATATGTTCCAAGCGGAAGCAGAGGAGCGCGGTAGGTACCGTTTGAATCAGTAGTCACCGTTCTCTCCGTTCCGGTTTGAGTGTTTCGCACCTTGACGGTAGCGCTGGGAACGGCGGCGCCGTTCTGGTCAGTTACCACACCCTCGATCTGACCATTCAATGCCTGTGATTGTCCGCTGCCTGTTTGGGTAACAACAGCCACTATTGCGAATACAGTGAATATAGTGGCCAGCAGGGATCTGAAATCCGATGACTTTCGCATAAAAGATTCTCCTTCGCTTCGTATAAATGCGGGAAAGCTGGTAAAAGGCTCTGGGCCGCATTCGCCTATATCGAAAAATGCGTCAGAAATGACCTCCCCGGTTTTGATCCGGCCTATAAGACCGGCTTTGTTCTAAGGTTTGTTGGAGCTTCCAACAAAGTTTTAATACATCCCGTCCAATGTGTCAAGAATGTAAACGTAAAACGTGCATACAGCACAAAACTCGTTAATTAACTGACCGAACCGAACTTCCGTGCAAGCACGAGGCCGATGGCGCCGATAAGCGTGGGCGAATCGCCCAGCGACGACGGTATAAGTTCGGTTTGCGGTAAACCGGCCAGCACGCTTCTTTCGTAGATCCTGTGAAGCTGATCTGAGAACCGGTCCCAGGCCTTTGTCATCTTGCCGCTGACGACCACGACCTGCGGGCTAAGGCCCACGATAAGGTTCGATATGCCGTTGCCGAGGTAATAGGCGGTCTCGCGCACGGCCTCAACAGCGTGCTTTTCGCCATTCGTCGCAAGTTCGACAATATCGCCGACATCCATGTTGTTCTGCTTCAGGTCGTCGTCTTTGAGCCTTGTTTTGTAGCGCTCGACGGTTGCTCGATCAGAAGAGTATGCTTCCCAGCACTCACGGCTACCGCATGAACAGTCAACCGGTGCATCAGATCCTGCGATCATATGGCCAAACTCACCGCCTGCTCCCATTTCTCCGCGGTAAACCTGTCCGTCAAAGATGATGCCTGTACCGACACCTTCACCGACCAGAACCATGACAAAAGTGTCTATTTTACGGATCTTTTCGTGTCCGAACCATAATTCGGCCAATGCAGTCGCATTCGCGTCATTCTCCACGGTGACCCGCATTCCTGTTGCGGCCTCAAGCTTTTGACAAATATCCCAATCGCGCCAGTCAAAATATGGTACGTGATAAATCCGTCCAAGTTTCTGATCTACCAATCCCGGAACGCTAAATCCAACTTCTAGTCCCGAAACACCCAATCTGTCTACAAGCCGACTGACCCTTTCTAGTATCTGCCCGGTCATAAAATCAGCGTCAGGTGAGGTGGAAAAGGTCTCTTTCTCTAGAATGGTGCCTGCAAGATCGGCGGCGGCGATAGTTGTCGTGCGTGGTGTCAGGTCAATGCCTATGGCAACAGGAGTACCCTTTCTCAGTTCAAATAAGGTCGGTTTGCGGCCGCCCGTTGAATCCCCTGAACCTATCTCAACGATCAGTCCGGAGTTCTGAAGCTCATCAACAATGACGGAAACTGTGGATCGATGAAGTGCGGTCTCACGGGCAATTTCTGCACGTGATATTGGCGAGCGGTCGCGGACGTAATTCAGCACGATGCGCTTATTGATGTCGCGTATAGTGGTCGGACGCGCGATCTGAGCCTTGGCTCTCTGTAGATTGATTCGCTTCATCGAAATAAATGCCCGAAAAGGGTCTTTGGGAAATTTGAAATTGGTCTTACCAACTGTTCAATAGTTTGTTGTTAGTCCAGACAAACTATTTAATACACTGTTTACATCATCAATGCAAGCGCAAATTCAGAGATATGATAAGGAAATTTCGGCGCGGATAGTGATCCGGCGGCCAATTTGACCCAATAAAGCTAATATTTCCAGATGTTTCTGCGACTTTCCAGACAAAGTAGGTCAGATGCGGTGAAATCCTTTTTCTATGTCACGCATCGTCAGCCGAAGAATAATAGGGCGGCCATGAGGACAAGTGGTTGGTGAAGAAGTAGTGAGGAGACGGTCTATAAGCCACTGCATCTTTTCGGGTGTTAGCGGCATATTTACCTTGACCGCTGCTTTGCATGCCAAACTTGCTGCAATGTCGTCACGGATCGAAGAGCTTGGGTCTCGACGGCGTTCGACGTCTATTGTATCGAGTAGCTCTGCAAAAAGGTTCCGTGCATCGGCAGCAGACACGTCATTCGGCACTGATTTTATCGCTACTGTCCTGCCCGACAGCCGCATAAGACCAAAACCCAACGCGGCAAGATCATCAGCAACAAGATCGAAAGCAACCGCCTGTGCGGGTGTCAGATCGAGTGTTTCAGGAAGAAGAAGATTCTGCGATTCGACAGGACGTTCTGCTTCAGACCTTCGGAATTTATCGAACAAGATCCTCTCATGGGCCACATGCTGGTCAACGAGAAGAAGTCCTTCGCTATCAACCGCGATTATGTAGCTTTCATGAAGCTGCGCGACCGGGCGTATCTTTGACGCCGCAATATCTGCAAGATCAGGCGTGGTCACATAACGTGCTGCGGAATCAAGCGGCGGAAGATCGAGATGAACGGAGCGGTCGCCTGTATTAGTTGGAACCGCGACGGCATGATCTGCTCCATCGCTGCTTTCTGCCTCTCTGCGAAGAAAGGCGTCGCGTTCAAACACTGCGGAGATGTCGGCAGCGTCGGCGTCTTCACCTGAGCCGAAATCGAAGAAATTATTGTTCGAGAATTCATCAGCCCGAACAGGAAGATCAGGATCAGGGGAAAGCGGAGCTTGGTCAAACCCTGATCTTGCCGCTGTATCAGAAGCCTCTGTTCGGAAAGAGATCGGATCAGATAAACTTCCCTCTATAGACGACGGTAGAACCGTCGAAGGTTCTGAAACCTGGAGTTCCGTAGGAACATCAGGCGTTCTGAATCCGGCCTGTGTCAGAGAAACGCGAACCGCTTCGGCGATGACCTCTCTGACAGCATCGTTTCTGCGAAAGCGAACCTCAGTTTTTGCCGGATGCACATTTACGTCAACCTCTTCAGGCTGCATTTCCAGAAACAGGAATGCGACAGGATAAAAACCATGCGGCAGCACCGACCGATAGCCTTCGCGGAGGCCGTCAGCAATTACCTTGTCACGGACAAAGCGATTATTGACGAAAAAATACTGGGCATCACGATTCGTGCGGCGCTCACGCGGTGCTGAAACAAATCCGGTAACGCTGGCGATGTGTTCGCGTCCTGCCGCAACAGGAACAAGGCCGTCTAACAGCCCGCCGCCAAAGAGCTGAAATGCACGCTCGCGGAGATCCTTTGCGGGCGTTACGCGAATGACCTCGCGGCCGTTATTGTTAAGAGTGAACGACGCCTCAGGATAAGAAAGAGCGTAATGCGTGATGATGGAAGTGATGTGATAATTTTCGGTCGCTTCAGAACGCATGAACTTTCTTCGGGCAGGCGTGTTGAAGAACAGGTCGCGAACGGAGATCGTCGTGCCGTCCGAACGCGATGCATCCTTTACATCAACAAGGCGTCCGCCCTCTATCTCGACACGGGTCGCCGCCTGTTCTGAAGGCATTTTGGTCACAAGTTCGACACGGGCGACCGAAGCGATTGACGCCAAAGCCTCTCCGCGAAAACCGAGCGTGCTAATACTCCCAAGGTCTTCCGGCGTGCTGATCTTTGAGGTGGCGTGGCGTTCAAAAGCAAGTATCGCGTCGTCACGCGTCATTCCCTCTCCGTCATCCGCTACACGCATCAGACGTCTGCCGCCAAGTTCGATATCAACCGTTATTCGTCTGGCACCGGCGTCGAGCGAATTTTCGACAAGCTCCTTGATGACGGACGCCGGACGCTCGACCACCTCGCCGGCGGCGATCTGGTTCGCAAGATTGTCCGAGAGT
>JAHBSH010000064.1 GCA_019639215.1 Acidobacteriota bacterium | reverse complement strand
ATACGGCATTCAATGGAAGGCCATCTGGGATCACAACCGCGATATCCTGAATCATCCCGATAAGATCTATCCGGGACAGGAGCTTAAAATCCCTATGTAATTTGGGAATGAGGAACCTAAAAAGCCCGTTGGTTTTACCGGCGGGCCTTTTTAATTTTCTTCTAGTGCGTGCTTGAGTTCTGTCAGTATTTTTGCCGATGGGGATGCGTATCGATTGATCCAGCGGTCATAGATCTCACGTATCGGTACTGCGTTCAGATAGTTCCACCTGTTACGCCCTTTTTTTTGAGTTATGATCAGTCCGGCTTTTTCCAGTACGCCTATGTGCTGCATTACCGTACAACGGTCAAGCTTTTTGAAGTGATCGCAGATATCACCTGTGGTTCTAGGCTCATCTTTCAAAATATCAAGTATCTCTCGCCGGCGGTTGTCCGCCAGTGCCTTATATATCAAGTCGTCATTCTTTTTCCTTGACATGTTATAAAATTATAACATATACTCAGCGCTCGATAAAGTTCAGAGTTGGGGTGTCCGAACCCCTATGAGATAAGGACATCGTGAAAGAAGGCGAGGAGAACAGTTATGGAATTGAAATTCAAGGTGCAGACAAAGATACAAAAGCCTGTCGCAGAGGTTTTTGATGCTGTTTACAGTCCGCAAAAATTGAGCGGATATTTTACCAACGGAGGTGCGAGTGCTCCATTGGATGAAGGGACGACGGTCGAATGGGCGTTTGCCGACAATCCGGGCGATGAGGAGATGAAATTTCCTGTCGTAGTAAAACGGCTTGTGCCCAATGAACTGATCGAGTTGGGATGGGAAGGGAAAAAAGGGCTTGATACGCATATCAGAATGGAGTTTGAGGCGACAGGCAATGATACTATCGTCAGGATCAGCGAGACCGGTTGGCGTGAACAACAGGATGATCTGAACAGTTCTTACCTGAATTGCATGGGTTGGACACAGATGCTTTGCTGTCTGAAAGCCTATACCGAATATGGTATTGACCTGAGAAAAGGAGCATTTGAAGGACTTTATAGTGCAACCGATAATCACGGTGCGGTTTGATCAGAGCAATTGCACGTATTGACCGAAAAATGCGTTCAAGATTACGACACACAGGCTCTAATCTGTTACATTTTGGTTAATGGCCAAGGTTACGGATTTCATCGTTATCGGCAGTGGTGTTGCCGGATTGCGTGCCTCTGTCGCTTTGGCGGAAAGCGGCGCTGACGTAACCGTTCTGACCAAGGACAAAGCAAGCGAGTCAAATACTGAATATGCACAGGGCGGCGTCGCGGTCGTTCTTTCTGACGACGACAATGCCGAATTGCACGAGGGTGACACACTGGTTGCCGGAGCGGGTCTTTGTGACGAGGCCGCCGTCGAAGTGCTTGTCACGGAAGGCACCAGGTACATCAAACAGCTTATAGACTGGGGGACGGAATTTGATCGCGAAGCCGGCAAGCTGATCTTTACACAAGAGGCAGCCCATTCGCGCAGGCGGATACTCCATGCTCATGGCGATTCTACCGGAAAGGAGATCGTTCGTTCACTTATTGCCCGTGCCGGTGCTGAACCTACCATAAATCTGCTCCCATTTTCTGCAACGGAGAGTTTGATCATCAATGACGGTCGGTGCGTTGGCGTCCGTTATCTTGACCCTATTTTGCGCGCCCCACGTGAAGTTTTTGCCAAAGCGGTGATCTTATGTACAGGCGGTGCGGGGCAACTTTACCAACATACAACAAATCCTTCAGTGGCGACCGGTGACGGGATGGCAATGGCTTATCGCGTCGGAGCGGACATGGCGGATATGGAGTTCATCCAATTTCACCCGACCGCTCTCAGCGTTGAAGGAGCACCTAGATTTTTGTTGTCTGAGGCAATGCGGGGCGAAGGCGGCATTCTGCGAAATGTATCGGGCGAGAGGTTCATGGAGCGATATGATGAACGTCTCGAACTTGCTCCGCGCGACATCGTTTCGCGTTCTATCGTAGCCGAAATGCGTCGGACCGGTTCGCGGTTCGTCTATCTGGATATGATGGCTTTGGACGGCGATTTTTTACGCGAGCGTTTCCCAAAGATCGATGAAACGTGCCGCTATTTCGGCCTGGATATATCCAAGCAGATGCTGCCGGTTTCTCCGGCCTCGCATTACTGCATGGGCGGCGTAAGAACCGATCTTTGGGGCAGAACGACCGTTCCGGGTCTTTATGCTGCCGGTGAGGTTGCCTGTACCGGAGTTCACGGAGCAAATCGGCTTGCCTCAAACTCACTGCTTGAAGGGCTTGTATTTGGGGCCAGAGCCGGTGAGGCCGCTCTTGAGAATGAGTCGATCCATATGCCGATCAGCGAAATGGATCCGTCAGCAGGTTCATCCGGCACAGCATCAGAGCAGGGAATAGCAACAGCGGTTCGCAAACGTGTCAAGCGTTTGATGTGGGAACGCGTTGGAATATTGCGTGAAAGAGTATCGCTGAAGCGTGCAATTTCTGAATTAGAGCAGATAGCTTCGTCCGGCCTCAGCACTTCATCCGCAAATTTTGTGATGCTGGCATTGCTTGTTTCCAGAGCTGCTCTCTGGCGCGAAGAATCACGCGGAGGACATTTCCGCAGCGATTTTCCAGAATCGGATCCGTCTTGGCGTGTGCATTCGGTTCAAAGAATTGGCGAAGATATATCAGGAGCAGACACAGTGGATTTTTAACAAAATAGGTTATAATGCCCAGATAACGCTTACATCTGTCCATCGGACAAAAAACAAAACGAATCTAAATTTATACCTATGGAATATTCAGCTACAACCCTGAACCTGGCTTCTATTGTAAGCCACCATGCCAGTTTGTCTCCGAAAAAAGAAGCTATTGTCTGGAATGATGTTCGCATGACTTACGGCGAGCTTGAAGCAATGACAAACAAGGTGGCCAATGCTCTTGTCGAAATGGGGATAAAGCCCGGCGATAAGGTCGCATTGAATTGTCCAAATCTACCCTATTTTCCGATCGTGTATTACGGGATATTGAAGGCAGGAGCGGTGGTCGTGCCGATATGTGTTCTTTTTACGCCCAGAGAGATCGAATATCATCTCCGCGATTCTGATGCGAAGGCAGTATTTGTTTTTGAAGGAACGCCCGAACTGCCGATGGGTGCATCGACAAAATCGGCCTTTGATCAGGTTGAGACCTGTGAGCATCTTGTCGTGATGACAAAGGACATTATGGGAGCGTCGCCGATAGAAGGCCATAAAACGCTGACGCAGATGATCGGCGGACAATCTTCCGAGTTCGAGGCCTATCCCACCTCACCGAATGATACCTGCGCGATACTTTATACTTCCGGGACAACAGGGCAGCCAAAAGGTGCGGAACTTACGCATTTGAATCTGTGGTCGAACATCGTTACGACATACAGCATTCACCTGCCTGTACTTGATTTTACCGATGGCGAGCAAAAGACGTGTCTCATTACTTTGCCGCTTTTTCACACAACCGGCCAAACCGTTCAGATGAACACCAATATCTATGCGGGAAATCGGGTCGTGCTTCTTCCGAGATTTGAACCGCAGGCAACGCTCGACACAATGGCTAAAGAAAAGGTGAATTTCTGGGTCGGCGTACCGACGATGTATTGGGCACTTTTGAAATTTGCAGATGAGACAGGCTATGACGTGTCTGAGATAGCCGCGAACATGAAGGTCTGGAACTCCGGCGGTGCTCCGATGCCGGTTGAGGTGATGAAGGCGTTTGAGGCCAAGTTTGGCGTTCGCGTCTTGGAAGGCTACGGGCTTTCGGAAACATCTCCTTTGGCATGTTTCAATCATTTTCAGCGGCCGACAAAACCAGGTACGGTCGGACAGGCGATCTTTGGCGTTGATGTAAAATGCTTTGATGAAAATGACCAAGAGGTGCCGAGAGGTGAGCGGGGCGAGGTCGTTATTCGCGGAGCCAATGTGATGAAGGGGTATTATAAACGCCCGGAGGCGACCGCAGAGGCATTCAAGAACGGCTGGTTCCATACTGGGGACATCGGCATCATGGATGAAGAAGGCTATCTCTCCATAGTTGACCGTAAAAAGGATATGATCCTTCGCGGCGGATACAATATCTATCCTCGCGAACTTGAAGAGATCATTCTCACACATCCGGCGGTTTCGCTGTGTGCGGTAATAGGTGTACCCGATGAAAAGATGGGCGAGGAAGTAAAGGCATTCGTTGTTCTAAACGAAGGACAACAGTTGTCTGATGCCGATTTTATCGATTGGTGTAAAGGCCAGTTTGCGGCTAACAAATATCCGCGTTATGTTGAATTTCGCGACAATCTGCCAATCGGCGGCACGGGCAAGATATTCAAACGAGCATTAAAGGAAGAGGCTAAATAAAAGGCAGATGTATCGCCTAAAGATCGTTCTGATATATTTGTTCGCAGCATTTGGGCTTGCAGCCTGTTTTGGTGGCGGTAACGAACAATATTCCATCGCGAGCAGCCGTGCCTATGAAGCGTCTCTGTTTCGTCAGAATTGCGCTATTTGCCATGGCCCTGAGGGCGAAGGAAAAACAATAGATGACGGCACAGTCGTCCCGAGTCTTCGTCACGGTGACTTTAAGGCCATTTCAGAGGATCAGATATATTCACAGATCGCTGACGGCGGAAACGGGATGACTCCCTTTCGAACCCAATTGACAGAACGGGAGATTCGGCTTTTGGTCAAGCTGGTTCGTGAGGACCTTCGTAAAGGGAATTAATGCCGGTGGATACGGTGCAGCGGTTTGGGAAAGTGTCGATATGAAGATATTGATCACAGGTGCACGTGGCTTGCTCGGTAAAGAGCTGCAAGTAGTATTTAGCGGCAATGATCTTTTGCTCGCTACACGCGGCGAAGCCCGGAAGCCTGAACAGATCACATGGAATATCGAAACAGGCTTTGCAGACGACGATCTCCAGCGGCTTGAAGGGCTTGATGCTGTGATACATCTTGCCGGTGAGAACATCAGCGGGCTGCGATGGACAGAAGAAAAAAAAGCAGCGATCCGCGACAGCCGTATTAAAGGAACAAAGACTCTGGTCAATGACCTTTTTAAGCTGGAAAAACGCCCATCCGTTTTGGTCTCAATGTCCGGCATAGATTTTTACGGTGATACCGACGACGAGATAAAGACCGAGACAAATAAGGCCGGTGACAGCTTTTTGGCAGAGGTCTGCAAGGGCTGGGAAGCAGAGGCCAGACGCGCGGAAGATGCGGGCATTCGTACAGTGATTCTGCGAACCGCGATGGTGCTTTCTTCAAAGGGCGGGGCATTGGCAACGATGATGACGCCATTCAAATTCGGTGTCGGCGGCGTTGTCGGAAGCGGAAAGCAATGGATGAGTTGGATCGCTCTGGATGACATTGTTCGCATCATCGAATTTGCGGTAGAGAACAAAGATCTTCGCGGTGCTGTCAATGCAACCTCGCCAAATCCTGTGACGAATGAGGAGTTCACAAAAACGCTTGGAGAAGTTCTTTATCGTCCGACCTTTTTGCCGTTGCCTGAGTTTGCCGTGAACATGGCTTTGGGTGAGATGGGGCAAACGCTTTTACTCGAAAGCCGCCGAGCCATTCCCAAACGTCTTTCAGATATCGGCTTTGAGTTCAAATTTCCAACCCTCAAAGAAGCCCTCGAAGACGCCACAAAATAGACACGCCGCCGACCATGAATTTCAGCGAAGCAACGCAATATCTTTTGTCGCTTGGCAACGAGGTCGAGGCGATGAAACTAGGTCTTGAGAATATCAGCACGTTGCTGGCCGCTCTCGATGACCCGCAAACAAAATACTTAAAGGTGCAGGTTGCCGGAACGAACGGGAAAGGTTCGGTCTGTGCTTTTCTTGATTCGATATGCAGAGAAGCCGGAATTAGAACCGGGCTTTACACATCACCGCATCTCATCTCAATAACCGAGCGGATAAAAATAAATGGTGTCGATATTTCTGAGGCAGACTTTGCACGATTTGCGACAACAGTAAGAGAGAAGGCGGAAGCTCTTTTATCAAAAGGTAAAATGCAATATCGGCCGACCTTTTTTGAACAAATTACTGCTATCGGTTTACTCGCTTTCGCCGACGCGGGCGTCGAACTCGCGATCCTCGAAACAGGCCTTGGCGGACGTTTCGACGCCGTTACCGCCGCCAAAGCAGAGATCGCAGCAATAACGCAAATATCGCTCGACCATCAGGAATATCTGGGAAACACCATAGAAGAGATCGCATCCGAAAAAGCTGCGATAATTCATGCTGGTTCCAAAGCAGTGGTTATAGGTAAACAGAATAACGTGCAGGTATTGGATATAATTTTTGAAAGGTGCAGATCAGTTGGATTAGGAAAACGAGATATTATATGTCCTGACGTTGGCGAAAACTTCCCATGGGGGAAATACGACCTTGGTCTTTTGGGCGATCATCAGGTAGAGAACTCAAACATCGCACTTCTGCTTGCCAAAGCTCTTCAAAGAACCTTTGATATTACTGATGACAATATTTCAGCTGGTCTTGCAAATGCACGTCATCATGGCCGATTGGAATACATCGGCAATTTTCTCTTCGACGGAGCGCATAATGCCGCAGGAGCAAATGCTCTGCGGGCATATCTGGACGAATTTGAAAAACGGTCGATAACCCTTATTTTCGGGGCGATGAAGGATAAGAACGTCCGGGAAATAGCTAGTATCATATTTCCTGTTGCAGCTGACATAATTCTTACGCAACCGGATAACTCAAGAGCCATGAGTGTGGCATCTCTGAACAAGGTCGTGCCGGACGGATTCAAACGCAATAGAGTTCGTCTGATCGCTGACATTGCTGATGCCGTCAATGCCGCAAAGACACTTGCCGGAGAAAACGGACTGATCCTTGTTACAGGTTCGCTGTATCTGGTTGGCGAAGTGAAGAAGTTGTTGAATAATCAAAATATAGATCGCTGAATAATGTATTCTTAATTCATCACTTTTCACCTATCACTTATCACTTATTTCGAAATAAGTTAAAAGTGATAAGTTAGAACGGATAAGGATAAAAACGAACGAGAAACTATGCATAAAATAGTATTGATACGTCATGGCGAGAGCCAGTGGAACAAGGAAAACCGGTTTACGGGCTGGAAAGATGTCGATCTTTCTGAGAAAGGCCGTGAGGAAGCGAAGGCCGCGGGACAGCTTCTCAAAAACGAAGGGTTCACGTTTGATGAGGCTTATTCATCAGTGCTAAAGCGAGCTATTCGCACGCTTTGGACCATCTTGGACGAGATGGATCTGATGTGGATACCGGAAACGAAATCTTGGCTCTTGAATGAGCGTCATTACGGCGGATTGCAGGGACTCGACAAAGCAGAAACCGCAGCTCAGTATGGTGACGAACAGGTCTTGATCTGGCGACGAAGTTATGATGTGCCGCCGCCGGTGCTTGATCCGGCTGATGAGCGTTATTTGGGCAATGATCCGCGTTATGCCGGCATAGAAAATTTTCCGGCGACGGAATGTCTTAAGGACACTGTTGAAAGGGTCGTGCCATATTGGGAAAACGAGATCGCACCAAAAATAAAGTCAGGAAAACGTCTAATAATAGCTGCTCATGGCAACAGTCTGCGAGCTTTGGTCAAACATCTTGACGGTATCTCAGACGAAGAGATATTAAAGCTCAATATCCCGACGGGTGTGCCGCTTGTTTATGAGCTTGACGCCGATCTTAAACCGATCAAGAGCTATTATCTCGGTGATGCCGAAGCGATAAAGGCCGCTCAAGATGCCGTGGCAAATCAAGGAAAAGCAAAATAAATGTGGCAAAAAGCAGTATTTGTTCTGCTGATAATATTTTCGCTTTCACCTTGGGGATCGCCGCCGATAGCGTTGGCTCTCGGCCTTGTCCTTGCGTTCACTATCGGTAATCCTTTTCCTCACCTCTCAGGTAAGCCTGTAAAGTATCTTTTGCAGGCATCGGTTGTGCTGCTTGGGTTTGGAATGAACCTGACGGCGGTTTACAAAGCCGGAAAGGACGGCATCTTTTTCACGATAGCCACGATATTCGGAACGCTGATTCTCGGATATTTTGTCGGAAAGCTGCTGCGTGTCGAAGACAAAACTTCCACTCTTATTTCATCAGGAACCGCTATCTGCGGCGGTAGTGCGATAGCAGCTGTTGCACCCGCGATAGATGCTGAGTCTGACCAGATAACTGTATCGCTCGGAACCGTTTTTGTTCTGAACTCGGTTGCGCTATTTATTTTTCCTGTTGCAGGACACTGGCTTGGCCTGACAGAACACCAGTTTGGAGTTTGGGCTGCAATTGCGATTCATGACACAAGTTCCGTCGTCGGAGCCGCAGCAGCATACGGACAAGATTCGCTCATAGTCGGGACGACCGTAAAGCTTGCCAGAGCCTTATGGATAGCTCCTATCGCCCTGCTTTTCGCATATATTTATCGAAGGAAAAATTCTGACAGCAAAGCAAAGATAGCGATCCCGTGGTTCATAGTGCTTTTTTTGGTCGCGACCGTCATCAGAAGTTATGCTCCCGCGACATTCCCGCCCAGCATTTTTGACGCCATCGTAAATCTGGCTAAGGCAGGTCTTACGGTTACACTTTTTCTCATTGGGGCAAGCCTTTCACATGCCACGCTGAAAAAATTTGGTTACATGGCGCTTTTGCAGGGAATCATTCTTTGGGCGGCAATATCGTTCGTCTCTTTATGGGCGGTATTTTATTTACTCTAGAGGGAAAATTTGGCGAGGTGCCATCGCAACATTCATCGTTGTCAGCATCGTCACCGCAATATCTACCTTTATAAATAAGAAATCGGGTTAGATCATCCAGATCGCTTTATCTACAAGCTATGGCAAGTGACAAAACAAGTCCTGTCTGACTATTTTTGCCTTCTATCCTCAAAGGCTTGGCGATCTGGTTGCCGGATTCAGGGTCGTTCCTTCTTAACTCGTCAATTTTGGGGCAAGTTGCATGTCGGCTCATAACATTAACTTCGGAAGTCAACCTGCCGGTTGCTTGTTCAGGCAGATCCAAGCTGAAATTACCGTTCGCGTCGGCTAATGCACGAATCTGCCTAAAATCCTTTTCATCATCTGATTCAAACCTGATAATGGCGTTTGAGATACGTGTTCCGTCCGCAAATACCAGTTTGCCGCTGATCGTTTTCAGCGGCAGCATTTCCGGTACCCGGATCACTATATCATCAATAAAATGTCGCTGATATATGGATATTAGGTTGGGCTTGTCATCGCTATCAGCAGTAGGATAAAAGAAGGTCGCAAAAGGAAGAACGCCGCCGAATGTCCGCGAATTAGGTATTTCCAGCTGATAGCTACCTTCGGGCAATCCTATAAACTCAAAAGATCCCTTATTGTTAGTACAATTCGGCTCGATGAAAAAATTCTGGATTCGGGAATTCGTCTATGCATACTAACGCAAATATTCTCTAAGGGCTTGCCATCCGGGGAAGTAACTCTTCCGCTAATGCGATTATCATTAACTAGATAAGACAAGATTTCAGTATGCGATCTACTATGCACCGCGGCATTGATCACATTTTTGGTATTTTTATTTAATGGGCGTTCGTGGTAAGGGATCCGTTGGACCGTACCTATTCTCCAATCCGATGGAACATCGTAAGCGACTTCATAATCTCCGGTCGGAATATCCCATATCTCGAAGAATCCATTACTGTCTGTCTCGGTTTCTGTATAAAAATCCTCGCCTCTTATTCTTATCTTTATATTTTCAAAGCTAGGAAATATGACATTATCCCCTCTTTGGCGCAGGGTTCCTGAAAGACGTGTTTTTCCCAAATACTTATCAATATTGTTTAAGTATTCCAGGTCTGCTGTTAAATTCTTCAGCGTGTTGGATCTGGTACAAGAAGTGGAATAAACGGCCTCTTTTGTCTTTTGATCTTCTCCCGCCTTTCTTGCGTAGATCAGGAATTGATCGCCGATCTTATATCCTGCGAAATTCATTGAACATCCGCTCTCTACTTTTATAGTTTCACCTTTGAACAACGGGCCTTTATATACTTTTTCTACCTTGAAGAGGGTAAGAATAGTTTTTCTATTAATTCCATTAAATTGCCATTCCGTATTTTCAACATTTTGTGTCCTACCGATAAACACATTCTCAGACCTCTCCAATTCGCCAAGAACGGTTGAAGGCATCTGGCACATACAAGCACTGGCCTTGTCTGTAAAAACAAAGCAAACTACAAATAGAAGAGTTGCAGCCAGCGTTAGCCGATTCTTTGCCATGGGATAGATTGTAAATGAAGTTACCCGGTTTGAGAATATTATTTTGTCTTTACGGAGATTTCTGGACAGGGGCTTCAATCAAAAGTAGAAGTGTATAAGAATACTTTTTACTAAATCACCTCTATCTCATTTACACCGCCTCATGTTTTTTTGAGTATGCTTGACTACCTATTCCGCCTTGTTTCAATCGTTAGTCTAAGGTATCACCGTGTAGCTTTTTGGATTTATGCACTGAAACCGTCGAAACTTCTAAAAGTAACGGCGTAACAGCAATGAATACTTTTGTGGCTTTGACGCAATTTGGTAAAATACTTGTTTCGGCTTTGGTCAGATTTCCAGACTGTAATGAGTATCAAGCAGATCACAGTACGCGGAGCGCGTCAGCACAATCTAAAGAACATTGATGTGGATATACCGCGTGACACGTTCACGGTCATCACCGGACTGTCCGGCTCAGGTAAATCCTCGCTTGCATTTGACACGATCTATGCCGAAGGCCAGCGTCGTTATGTCGAATCACTTTCCGCATACGCCCGTCAGTTCCTCGATCAGTTAGAAAAGCCTGATGTCGATTCCATAGAAGGACTCTCACCGGCCATTTCAATAGAGCAAAAGACAGTTTCCCGATCTTCGCGTTCGACCGTCGGGACCGTGACGGAAATATACGATTATTTGCGTCTGCTCTTTTCATCCATCGGACAGCCGCACTGTTACCAATGCGGCGAGGCGATCACAAGGCAATCGGTCGATCAGATCGTTTCGGGCATTCTGGAACTGCCCGCAGGCGAGCGTGTAATGATACTCGCTCCGGTCGTTCGCGGCCGCAAAGGAGAGTTCAAGAAAGAACTTGAGAAGTTTCACAAAGAAGGCTTTGTGCGTGCCAGAATAGACGGCGAACTTCGGCAGCTTGATGAAGAGATCATTCTGGACAAGCGACGAAACCACACGATAGAGGTCGTCGTTGACCGTCTGCTGATAAAGGAAGACGTAAAAGAGCGCCTGACAGAATCGGTGCGTTCGGCGTTAAAACTTACCAACGGAGCGGTTCTCGTATCAGTTATCGACGGGGACGAAAAGCTCTATTCAGAACGAATGGCGTGTGTAAATTGCGGAATAAACATCGCAATTCTCGAACCACGTTCATTTTCGTTCAATTCTCCTTTTGGAGCCTGCAAAAGGTGTAACGGCATCGGTACTGTGATGGAGATCGATGCCAATATGATCGTGTCGGATCCGACCGCTCCTGTATCAAAACTTGACCTTCTTGGCGGAACTGACAGGCTCGGAGCATCGTTTCTTCGGTCTGCTCTTCACGCAATGATCGAGAAATATGCCGAAGGCGGAAAACTTGAACCGCTTAGAACTGATGCCGGTGGCTCTGCGGCGCGCAGAACAAAAAGCAGAAAGACAAAAACACATCAGCCGGGAAAGATCGAGACAGAGCTGATGCAAACACCGTATGCCGACCTTCCGAATGAGATACGTGATGCTTTCATGCACGGCACTCGCGGAAAACTAACATTTCGTCAGGGCGATTACAAATACGAAAGCGAATGGAAGGGAGCTTTACGCGCGATGAAAGAGCGTCTTGCAAATCCGCCTTCCGAAAAGATCAGAGAAGCCCTTAATGAGCTTGTATCACCGGTCACTTGTCCGGTATGCGGCGGTTCAAGGTTGCAGCCTGAGAGCATGGCAGTCACGGTTCACGGAATGGGAATAGCGGATTATTCCGCAATGCCCATCGAGATCTCAGCCCGAAAATTTGACGAGATCAAATTGACGGAACGTGAAGAGAAGATCGCAGGACTTGTTCTGCGTGAGATCAGAGGGCGGCTGGGATTTCTAAACGCTGTAGGGCTTGGCTATCTTACGCTTGACCGTGCTTCGGCAACGCTTTCCGGCGGCGAAGGCCAACGCATTCGTCTTGCAACACAGATCGGTTCACAGCTTCGCGGCGTTCTGTATGTGCTGGACGAGCCTAGCATCGGGCTGCACCCGCGTGACAATAGCCGTCTTATTGACACGCTTCATCATCTTCGCGATCTCGGCAACACCGTTCTTGTTGTTGAGCATGATGAGGAAACCATCGAAAAGGCAGATCATGTCATCGATCTTGGGCCGCTTGCAGGAACTCACGGTGGCGAGATCATAGCCGTCGGCAAACCTGAAGAAATAAAAAGATCTGCGTCGTCTCTGACAGGCAGATACCTTAACGGCGACGTCAAGATGAGCGTGCCTCAGCAGCGGCGAACTGCAAATGGGCGGTCGATCAAGGTTGTCGGGGCAAAGGCTCATAATCTGAAGAATATTGACGCAGAGTTTCCGCTTGGATTATTTACTGTGGTGACCGGTGTGTCCGGCTCAGGCAAATCCACGCTTGTCGAGGACATCCTTTATCCGGCTCTTTATCGGCATATTTATCGTTCAAGCATACAACCGCTCGATCACGACGCCATCGAAGGCGTTGAACTGGTTGACAAGATAATTGAGATCGACCAATCTCCGATCGGAAGAACACCTCGTTCCAATCCTGCGACCTATACCGGACTTTTCACGCCAATTCGCGACCTTTATGCAATGCTGCCCGAGTCACGACAGCGTGGGTACAAGGCGGGACGATTTTCGTTCAACGTAAAAGGCGGCCGATGCGAAGCCTGTGAAGGCGACGGTATGAAGCGGATAGAAATGAATTTTCTGCCGGACGTTTATGTCACCTGCGATGTATGCAGAGGCAAGCGTTACAACCGCGAAACGCTAGCCGTTAAATACAAAGGCCTTTCGATAGCAGACCTTCTGGACACGACGATAGAGGATGCGATCCCGCTTCTCGAAAACATTCCTCAAATAAACTCGAAGCTGGAAACACTTCTTGACGTAGGGCTTGGTTACATAAAGATAGGCCAATCATCCACAACACTTTCCGGCGGTGAGGCACAACGTATAAAACTTGCAAAAGAACTCTCTAAACGCGCAACCGGGAAGACCATATATATTCTTGACGAGCCAACAACCGGACTGCATTTTGCAGACGTTCACAAACTTCTTGACGTCCTGCAAAAACTCGTTGACACAGGTAACACGGTCATCGTCATAGAGCACAATCTGGACGTGATAAAATCTGCCGATCATATAATAGATCTCGGACCCGAAGGCGGCTCTGGCGGCGGAAAAATAGTTGCCACCGGCACGCCCGAACAAGTTGCAAAAATAAAAAGGTCATACACAGGCCAGGCCCTGAAAAGCGTTTTAAAATGATTCCAGATGTTTTTGAGTAAAATATATCTGCGAATAAAAACATTACCAATTGTAGATTCTAACCGTGATCGAGTGAATTTCTTTCTGAATATCTTGAGGGTTTTTGAATTTTATAAGTTTGTTGAGCGACCTAAGCAGTAAGTCGGGAGTTTTCTCAGGAGCGATGGTTATCAAACGCTCGATCTCGGCAAAGAATGTTTGATCGTGTTGCGGCGTCCACATGCTGCCTTCTAATTTTCTGATCGCTTTCCCCAACAAAAAGCTCCACGAATTGCGTTCATCGATCTTAAGCTTCATTTCTATTTGAGACACAACATGATCAAGGCTGTTCTCTAAATTGAGCGATTCAGAATCATTAGCTTCAATCAACAACCGACGTTCTTCATTAAAGTCAGTTGGAAGGAACTCAATAAGTTTGGAAGCATCATTGCTAGAGTATCCCAGTCCAAACCAGTTCATTTCAGTCGGAACATAATTATAGGTGATCACCCCGTAAACCCAGATCGGAATATTGCTGAGCGTTACAGGTTCAAAAAGCGACTTTTCAGCGGCAGTGACCGAACCTGCCAACAGTAAAGGATGGCCCGAGGTTGATCTAGCCTCGGCAACCCGGCCACAAGGGTCAATCAAAACGCTAACCTGAACAGTTCCCCAAACTCCGACGCTTTTAGCAGAAAGAGGGTAATCAGGAATTTGCAAGTGCTTTGCCCTCCCGTTGATCACACCGAATGAGACGATTTTTTGTGAGTTTGGTTTCTTAAGAACCTCGTTTTTGCTGCAGTCGACCTCCTGTGCAGAGATAAACGGCGACAAAAGAACAATCGCCAGTAAGGGGCAAATTAGATTAGAAATAACACGTTTCATCTATAGATTAGACACGCTTTTCAGAGATTTGTTCCCTAAATTCAGATGGTAAATACCGATTTTGTCCAAAAAGAAGGAAAACTTCGACATTCTAGGCGATATGAGAGTATGCCATCCTGTCAGATATCTATTTGCGAATTGCGTCGATCATTTCTCTGACAGCATTTTCCAGGCCGATGAAAATCGAACGCGAAATAATATGATGACCGATATTGAATTCTGATATTTCAGGCATTGAGGCAAGTGCTCCAACATTTTTGGTGGTCAGTCCGTGTCCGGCAGCAACGACAAGGCCTTTTTCTCTGGCATATTTTGCGGCGGTTGCGATCCTTGCGATCTCAGCCGCGACCTTTGCGGGATCAGAACGTCGATCCTCGTGGTCAAGCGTCAGCTCGGCATATTCAGCTGTGCATATCTCTATCTGGTCTGCCCCAACCTCGGCGGCCGCATCAATTTGGCCTATCGAAGGGTCGATAAAGATACTTACATGAATACCGGCTGCTTTAAGCCGCTGCACAGCGTCTTTTATGGCTGAAACATTGCTTTGAACATCAAGTCCGCCTTCGGTTGTGATCTCATTAGGGCTTTCCGGAACCAACGAGACGGCATCGGGCTTGAATTTTTCCGCGATCAACAGCATTTCCTCTGTTACCGCGTGCTCAAGATTGAGATAGGTTGAGACAGTAGAACGAAGCTGTTCCAGATCAAGATCCTGAATGTGACGGCGGTCTTGTCTAAGGTGAATCGTAATGCCGTCCGCTCCGGCCTTCTCGCAAAGCTTTGCGGCACCCACGACACTTGGCTCGATGGTTTTACGAGCCTCGCGTATCGTGGCAACATGGTCAATATTTACGTTTAATTTTGCTGGCATTTGTCTAGTAAGTTCAAAGGTTATGATACTCCTTTGATTTTACCTAGACCAGCGGGCTGGATAGATAGAAACTGATAACGGACGGCGTCAGTCCGCGTCAGTTTTACCATAGATTCCGGCTTTTGCATTTCCTCTGATCTGTCTGACCTCATCGAACATACGAACGCTATCACGAATGACGCTGACCTTACTGCGTTCGTCGTTGTTCCAGCGGACCGCTATCTCTTTCAATCGCAGTCCGCGAAGCTTGGAAACGTATAAAAACTCTACGTCAAAACCAAAACGATCTATTTTCATTACATCGAGTAACGGACGAAACTTTGTCAGGTCAAATGCTTTGAATCCGCATTGGGTATCCCAAAACGGCATTCCGGTCATCAGCCGAACTACAAGATTAAAGACCTTTCCGCCTTGTTCACGCCGCCACGGCTGATGTGTTCCGATCAGGCTTCTGTCCAATGCTCGTGAGCCGAACGTGACATCGTATTCGCCATTTCTTATCGGAGCTATCAGCTTTTCCGCTTCTTCTATAGGAGTAGAAAGGTCGGCGTCGGAAAAAAGAGCAATGTTTGCGGCCGCTGCCAAAATGCCTGTTTTTACAGCAAATCCTTTGCCGCGATTTGCTTCGTACCGTATAACGCGTGAGGGTATATCAGGCGATCCCGCGCAAATTTCCTCAGCCACAGCGGCTGTCTTATCAGACGAGCCATCGTCAACAACTATAAGCTCCGTTCTCGAATCGCTGTTGCTCAAATATTTCAATATCTCCGAAAGAGAGTTGCCGATCCGGTCTTCTTCATTGTATGCCGGGATGATTATGCTGAGGTCGAGGCTCATATCAGTGCTTGGGGCAATAAATAGTAATTAAAACAATATTATTTAGTTGCCGGGCTAAAGTAAATTCAACTTTAGACAAAAAAGCCAATAGTCTAGCTTTTCCATGATCTATAAAGTTTTCTTGATCTGTGAATCTTGCATTTATGACGAAGATGTTATGAATCGGATGCGATAGCTATGCGGTTCTTATGATATATTTGTATCAGGAAGGATGATATCAATGAATAGAGGATTTGCTCTCTGCGCATTATTGGTAATTGGATTGGGGGCACTTATTGGCGGTGTATGGGGACGTTTTCCGTCCAGCATATCTGCTGACAACAGCCTCTCAACGGAGAGCATCTCTTCGGATTATCGTGAGGCACTGGATGTCGTCAGTAAAAATTACGTTGTTGAGGCTCAGCATGAGAAGCTTTTAGATGCTTCGATCCAGGGAATGCTTTGGTCACTTGATCCTCATTCGCAGTTCTTCACCCGTGAAGAGTTTAGAAAGCTTTCCGAGGAACAGGCATCTCAGTTTTACGGGATCGGTGTTTCGATACTTCAACACAGGGACGGCGTCTATGTTCAATCTGTGATCCCAGGAACTCCAGCCGATAAAGCCGGGATTCGATACGGTGACCGATTCTTGGAAGTAGATGGAAAGAATGCCAGAGAATGGACATCTTCCGAGGTTTCAAGAAACGTCCGCGGAGAACGGGGCACACCGGTCAAGGTAAAGATAGAGCGTGTTCAATCTACAGAGCCGCTTGATTTTGAGATAGTCCGTGGCGGAGTTCCTCTGCCTTCCATCCGTAACTACTTCATGCTTCCTAACGGAACAGGTTATGTTGGCCTGACCGGCGGATTTCAGGAAACGACCGCAGCCGAATTGGATCAGGCAGTAGCAGCTCTGCAAAAGCAGGGCATGACAAATCTTATACTTGACCTTCGCGGAAATCCCGGAGGCCTTTTGCCGCAGGCGATAGAGGTCGTAAGTAGATTTATACCAAGCGGGAAGTCTGTGGTATCGGTAAAGGGGCGCTCCCGTTACGCGACCAGTCAAGAATTGCGTTCCCGTGGAGGCCTGCGTGACAGGTCACCGTTGGTGGTTTTGATCAACGGAGGATCCGCATCTGCATCAGAGATAGTCGCAGGAGCTGTTCAAGATTACGGGCGCGGATTGGTTGTAGGGACAGAAAGTTTTGGTAAAGGCCTTGTACAACGGGTGTTTTATCTCCCTTACGGAACTGGCCTCACATTGACCACGGCACGTTATTACACGCCTTTTGGAAGATCTCTACAGAAGGATTACTCAAGCGGGTCGATCTATGAGTATTTTACCGGAGCAAACGGAGATAACGGCGAAGATGAAGGGACGACTAAGCCGAAACCTGCCGGTTCACCGACAACATTGCCTGATGGCAGAGTTCTGATGGGCGGCCGCGGTATTGAGCCTGATATTCGGGTTGCCGCAATGGAATTTACACCATTGAGATTCAGGATCAACGACAGTGCGTTCTTTTTCGTACGTCAGTTGGTGGCCGGAAAGATAAGAGGTTTTGAAAGTTATAAGGTAGATAAGCAGAATCAGCAATGGGCTATTCCTTCAGACGCACTTTTAACAACTGATAAGTTGTTCGAGGCGTACAAAGCATACACGCTTGCGGATAAGAATAGCGGACTTACTGACACTTTGCTGTCTTCGCAGGCGGATTATGCAAGAATGAGGATCAGGGTTGAACTTGCCACCGCAAATTTTTCCAGCGAAGCGGGCACACAGGTTCTTTTGGAAAATGATCCGCAGGTGCTGAAAGGAGCAGAGGCGATCTTAAACGCAAAACCGATGGCAGAGCATAATCTGGCAATGAATTGAAATGAGGTATTTGAGGATCCTCTTAGACGAACTGTGAATAGGGTTCGTCTTTTTATTTTGCAGGCGAGCTGTTTAACGTGAACTTCTGTCGAGGTGAATGATAAGTTAGAATAGCAGGACGAGAATCTTTTCTTTATTATGTACAAACAGATCGGAATTTTGACCGGTGGCGGTGATGCACCGGGTTTGAATGCAGTTATCAGGGCGGTCGTACGAACAGCCATTGGCGAGTACGGAATGAGCGTGATCGGCATTGAAGACAGTTTTGAAGGTATTCTTGGTAAAACCCAAACGACAAGGCTGACGAAAAGGTCAGTAAGCGGAATTCTTCCGCGCGGCGGTACGATCCTTGGTACAAGGAACAGAGGCAGCTTTGCAAATGTCGTTGATGGAGTTCCGCATTTCCCTGAGATGCCTATTTCCGAAGCGTTGGCTAATCTTGATATTCTTGGAATTGAAGCTCTGATAGTTCTGGGTGGTGAAGGGACGCTCGCGATAGCCGAACAGTTTCATAAACGCGGGTTTCCCGTAATCGGTGTACCAAAGACCATCGATAACGATCTGGCGGCGACCGAACTTACATTCGGATTTATGACCGCCATCGACATTGCGACCGAAGCTCTTGACAGGCTTCATACAACCGCGGAATCGCATGATCGCGTGATGATACTGGAAGTGATGGGACGCAACACAGGCTGGATAGCCCTTCACGCAGGACTTGCCGGCAGTGCCGATATTATACTTATACCCGAAATACCTTTTTCCGTGGAATCCGTGCTGCGAAAGGTCCGAGAGCGGGAAGAGGACGGCTCGCGGTTTACAATTATTGTTGTAGCCGAAGGCGCCAAGGAAGTTGGCGGATCGGCACTTTACGCAGATCAAGGTCAGCTAAGGCTTGGCGGAGTTGGTGAATTCCTCAGAAGAGAGATAGAAAACCGGAGTGAGAAAGAGGCTCGCTGTGTGGTGCTTGGACACCTGCAGCGTGGCGGTAGCCCAAATGCTTTTGACCGTATGCTCGGAACAAATTTGGGTGCGTGTGCGGTCAGAGCGTTGTGC
>JAHBSH010000063.1 GCA_019639215.1 Acidobacteriota bacterium | reverse complement strand
GCGCGGAACCGAACCGCTCGATCTGCCTTCGGGCGAAACGCGACGCTTTCTGGAAGACGGCGACGAAATTATCATGAAAGGCTTCTGCGAACGCGAAGGCTTTCGCCGCATCGGCCTTGGCGAATGCCGCGGCCGCGTTCTTCCGGCAGACTGAATTTAGCCACAGATTACACAGATCACACAAATTATTTTTATCTAATCGAAGGGTCTTTAGTTTTTATTCAAAACTAAGGATCTTTTTCTTTCTGTTCGACAAGCTTTGGCATCCCTCGAGCTCTTTGTAAAAAAGCTGATACTTTCGATACAATATAAGTTTTTGCCGACCTTAGGCATTTACTCTTAGCAGTCTATTGGAGAAACTTATATGAAACGAACATTTATTTCAGCGATGCTTATTGCCCTGATTCTGGGCAATACGCTTAGCGTTTTTGCCGATCAGATCATCTTAAAGAATGGTGACAGGATCTCTGGAAAGATACTGAAAAAAGACGGGGACAAGATCGTTATCGAAACGGAGTCGGCGGGAACTATCACTATTTTATGGGCTGCCGTTGAAAAAGTTTCGGCTGACGCACCGCTTAATCTGGAATTGACCGACGGCCAGCTAATAAAGGGAACAGTTGAGACGGTTGAGGACAAGGTCGAGGTAGAGACGGTCGATGCCGGAAAGGTCGTCGTTGAAAAAGAAAAGATAACAACGGCCAGAAATGATGCCGAGCAGACAAAATACATTGAGCAACGCGACCGTATGCTCAACCCGAGCTTTGGCGACCTGTGGACAGGTTCTGCCGATGTTGGTTACAGCCTGACCACCGGAAATTCGAAAACGCGGTCGTTTACGGCAGGCATCAGAGCTGCTCGCGAAACTACAAAAGACAAGATCTCTGTCTATGCAAATGCCGTTCAGGCAAGCAATTCAACGACAGGCGTCAATGTTACGACAGCAAAGGCTCTGTGGTTCGGCGGACGCTATGATTACAACGTCAACGAAAAGCTTTTCGCCTTTGGCTCGGCTGATTTTGAGATAGATTCACCGCAGCTTCTCGATCTGAGAATGGTCTTCGGCGGCGGTTTTGGCTATCGGGCGATCAGGAACGAAAATACGCAGCTTGACCTGTTTGGCGGTGCTGCCTACAACCGCGAATATTACAAGACAGGGCTTCGCCGCAATTCGGCCGAGGTGTTGATCGGTGATGAGCTGAAGCATAAGATCAACCAGAGAATGAATCTGACACAGCGTTTTGTCTTTTACCCGAACGTATCCGATCTGGGACGTTTTCGTGCACAGTTTGACGCTTCGCTGCTGACAGACATCAACGGCTGGCTTGGGTGGCACGTCACCGTCGGCGACCGCTTTAACAGCGATCCCGTTGTCGGCGCCCAAAAGAACGACCTGTTCCTTTCCACGGGCATCAGGGTCAATTTTGGCCGTCCGTTGAAATAGCGGCTTTCATACCGCAGTTGTTTGGTGAGATAATAAAAAGGCTCCGTCATGATACGGAGCCTTTGATATTTTACTTAGGCAAGGGGCCGAGTAAGACAAATAAGCAGGTATAGCGGGTTCCGCTTCTGTTTCTTTGCTAAGAATTGTTTTAGGATAGATGTATAGGCAATGGACGTGGTGTTGGACAAATTTCACGAAGAGTGTGGTGTTTTTGGCATCTTCGGTCATGCGGAGGCATCAACGCTTACGCAGTTGGGGCTGTTCGCCCTTCAGCATCGCGGACAGGAAGCCTGCGGAATAGTTTCTTCTGACGGCAGCGATCTGCATCAGTTCCGTTCGCAGGGTCTTGTGGCTGATGTTCTGACGGAAGATGTGCAGAGATCTCTCATCGGCAGCAGTGCCATAGGGCATACGCGTTACTCCACCAGCGGAAGGAATACGATCAAGGAAGTTCAGCCTTTTTCTGTGACGTGCCAACACGGCCAGATCGCCGTTTGTCATAACGGTAACTTGCCGTTCGCAGCGGCAAAGCGGGCCGAACTGGAACGCTCAGGTGCGATCTTTTCATCTACCTCAGATACTGAGACCGTTTTGCACAGCATTGCCCGTACAGAGGCTCCGACGACCATTGACGCCATTACAAAGGTTCTTGCGGAAACAGAAGGGGCTTTCTCAATGCTTTTTCTAACGCCGAAAGAGCTGATAGCCGTTCGCGACCCAAGAGGCTTTCGTCCGCTTGTTTTAGGCAAGCTGAAAGATGCATGGTGCGTTGCTTCTGAGACTTGTGCCTTTGACCTTATCGATGCCGAATATGTTCGTGAACTAGAGCCGGGCGAAATGGCGATAATTGATGCTGACGGCATTCGCTCTATGCATCCGTTCGTACAAAAACCGAGATCGGTCTGCACCTTCGAACATGTTTATTTTTCCCGGCCTGATTCGATAATCTTCGGAGCTTCGGTCAATGAATCACGCCATAAGATGGGCAAACAGCTTGCAATTGAGCACCCGGTTGAGGCGGACATTGTCGTTCCGGTCCCGGATTCCGGCGTAGCCGCCGCTATCGGCTATGCAAAGCAATCCGGGATAAATTTTCGTCAGGCTATCATCCGCAATCATTATGTCGGCAGAACCTTCATCGAACCCACACAGTCGATACGTTCTTTTGGCGTACGGTTAAAGCTCAATCCGATCAAGGATCTTATTAAAGGGCAAAGAATAATATTGGTTGATGATTCGATAGTTCGCGGAACCACGTCAAAGAAGATCGTTGAAATGGTGAGAGAGGCAGGAGCCAGAGAAGTACATTTGCGAATCTCGTGCCCGGCCACTACTCATTCTTGCTACTATGGTGTAGATACCCCGCATCGTAAAGATCTTATCGCATCGCGAATGACGCCTGATGAGGTTTGTGAGTACATCGGAGCTGATAGCCTGGGTTATCTTTCGCTTGAGGGAATGCTCAATGCGATCGGCATCACAGAAGGAGCATGTTCAGCGTGTTGGACTGGGAAATACCCGACAGAGATAGCTAACAGAGCGTCCGTATGATCGAGATCGTCTTGATCTAATCTTTACACCGTAGCTTTGTCGGTTCCTTCTAGCGTTACCTCATCATTTTCAGAAAGCTTATCAAACAGTCTTGTTTGACCGCGGTGTTCCAACACGTGTCTGTAGAAAACTGTAAGGACCGCTACGAAAGGTATGGCCAGAAAGACTCCGGGAATACCTGCGACCTGTTCGCCCGCCAGAATTGAGATGATGATAAGCAGCGGGTGCATATGTATGCCGCCTCGAACTATCCTCGGGTACGACACATAATCGTGAAATAAACGGAGTATCACCAGAAAGACTGCAACGTATATCGCCCTTTGCGGGTCGTCGCCAAAGGCAGCGGTCGTAGTGGCAATGATGCCGATAGACAATGGTCCCAGCAACGGAACAAACTCAAAAACGCCTGCCAATATCCCAAGCAGCAGAGAGTATTTCAGCCCGATAAGATAGAAGCCCAATAAACAAACAGATCCTATCAGCAGGCATGACAACAGTTGTGCCCGCGTATAGGCAGCCATTGTCAGGTTCGTGTCTTCCATCACCGCTTCGGCGCGCAATCGCCAGCGTCCCGCCGGAAACATTCGCAAGATAGCAAGTCGAATTTGATTGACATCTTTCAGAAAAAAGAAAGATAAGACCGGCACTACCACCAACCAGGGCAGATACACCAGCGATCCTATCACCAGATTTCCAAACCAAGCGGTCACCCGGTCGCCTAAGGCAACAATGTTGTCATTTATGCGGGTCTGTATGTCCTCGGGAACGCGAAGACGGTCAAACCGGCGGTTGAGGTCATTCAGCGATTGTCTGATGCCTGTTGCATATCGCGGCAGGCTTGCGCCAAATTCCCGTCCCTGATCTACGACCCGCGGAACCAGATTGGCCAAAGCTATACTGACCACTGTAAAGACAATGATGTAAGCGATAGCTATGGCAAGCGAACGCGGCATAAAGCGATCAAGTTTTCGATGCTTGAAAGGTTTACGAATAAGCGTGACCAGCGGAGAAAGCAAATAGGCAAAAAAGATAGCAAGAACGATGACAAAAAACAGGTAAGAGAGCGAATAGAAGATCGTCTGAACGAACCCGGCAACAAATATAACAAGAAGCGCCGCAACTACGACCGCAACGATCGTATTGACGGAAAACGAAGCCGGTTCCAGTACGACACGCACCGGATCGCCGCCGTCTTCAGCGGGTACGGATATTTTTTCTGTTCCATCATCCGTCGTATCGATACGTCTGGGCATGGCGGCATCCTCTCTTTATTGAACGTTGTTATTTGCCTGCGGTGATTCTGCCGGCTGCGGCATTGACAGGTCCTGAAATGCAAAATTATCGGTCAGCATTTCCATATCCTCATCAGGCATTGGAAAGTTTGACCCTACGATCAGAGCTCGCCCCTCATCCGAGAGTTTTCTTCGGTTTACTTCCGCCGGCATCCCGCTTCCCAACAGGCGTTTGTCATCTTCGATAAATGGCTGTCCGTCCTTGCGCCGGAAAACATAAATGTAGCGAAAGTCCGCTGTTCTCATTGCCTCAACATCTGTTTCAAATGCCGTTTTTGCCGGTTTCTCCACCGTCGGAGAATCGGCGGATGATGGAGACGGGGCAGACTCCATTATACGTTGGTTTGGTGTACACCCAGCTAAGAATAAAATGCCCAGGCAAAACGACAGTGCCAAGGGCTGTTTAATGATCGATGGTAATGGATCATAAGGCAGGATCATCAATTTGCCTCACTCTCCTCGTCATCATCGGTCGGAGCGTTATTAGCATTGTCTTTTCCCTCAGCTTCATCGAGAATACGTTTTTCCTCTTCAGTTTCAGGTTCATCGTTGATGCCGGGAGGATCACCTTTTTGCGGTCGTAATTTTAGTATTCGAGCTTCGTCGTCAGTATACACTACGTCTGCCCAGCCGTTCTCCAAAAGCTTTGCAACCATCTGGTCATTTTCTTCGGCATCGGTGAAGACCCAGTTCGCACCGAATCTTTCCCGTATCAGCGGCCCTGCATCGTCTTGTTTTCCGGTCGTGATCTCAGTTAGGAGTTTATAGAGATCGGGATTTTCTGAGAATAGATAATTCGGATCAAGGCCGTAAACATAGCTGTGTTTTGTATTCAGGAAAAAGAGCTTTGGAAAGTCGTCCCAGTTAGCGTTAAGTATCCTTTCTCCAGCAGGAATGTTCTCATTTCCCTTATCGTCTGTTCCCGTCGCCCATTGCATCGCTGCCCTGTATCGCTCATCCTTCTCATTGGAAGAGATGGTTCTCATCAGTCCGCCATATTCGATGCCGAGTCGTTGAAGTCCCAGCATATTTGCCATGAAACTGAAAATGAGGACGATGCCAAGCGTCCAGGCAGCCGCTTGTTTGACAGACGCAACTATCATGTCAGAGCGCGTTTTTTCCGCATCAAGATATGGTTCCATATCGCGGGCAAATTCAGCAGGAAGTTCGGCAACTTTTTTAGCGGTGAAAGCCTGCCAGCTAAATGCCGCGAACAGTATCGCGAACGGCGGAAAGTATTCCGCAAACCTTTTTGAACGGAACTGCGCCGCCAGCAAAATGGTCACAAAGACCATAAAGAATGTTGCCTTTTCAGGCAGTTTGCCGTTGCGTGGCACAAAGAGGACGTAACCGACGATCATCGCGATCAAGGCGACCGGAAAATGCGTCAGCAGATCCATTCCGCTGTATGAATACCACTCATTGCCGACCGTTACGGCAAAATCGCTGCCGACCTTTATCTTTGTGGCTGCATGCTCCCAGAAGAGCGTTAGATTATTTGGGAAATAGGGATTTATGATGTTTCCCAAGATCATTCCGCCGCCGGTGTAGGCAAGCGGTTCCCATTCAAATTTACGTTCATTCCAGGCTATGATCGCCGTCCAGATCACCGCGCCGATAAAAAGCAATGGGAAAAGGCTGTATGTCCATACAAAGGCAAACATCAGCGGAAGCAGCCATTTATATTTACGCTCAAAGAGCATGTATATGCCCGCGACGGTAAATATTATCGTCAGCGGCGGAGCCTTTGCCATGTTCATCCTGTAAAAGAACATATTGGCGCAAGACATGATAGCTCCGAACCATATCAGCGGATAATCTACCTTGTAACGGTGCAACAGCCAATAGACCGAAAAGATCGCAAGTGTCGCAAATACGATCGCCGCTATCTTTGCAGCCATCACCGGTTCAAAGAACCATAGAAAAGGTATCTGCAGCAGGTGAAAAAGAAAATGATGGTCGTTGTAATCCTGCGGATTCAAGACCGTCAGAGGAAGCCATTCAAACGTCGGAAGCCATTTGCCTGATGAAAGGCTTTCCCACAAAAGCTGGCTCCAGCGTATATGGTAATAGCCGTCCCAGTCGCCGCAGCAGATAGCGTCTGTGCGAAACTGTAGAAACGACATCACCATTGCGGTAGCTGCAAAGGCAAAAATCAGATAAACGAGACGTGTCGCTTCTTCTGTTTCAAGATAAGTGCGCCACGAGCTTTTTGCTGCCGTTCTCGGTTTTGGCTCTTCCGCAGGAACGGGAACTGTATTTTGGTTGTCTTCCATCAGAAATTCGATCAGGAACGGCAAAGCCTGTTCAAATCAAAAAAGTAACATGTTAAAGGGCAAATTATCCAATTTGGCCAATAAAGCCTAAATAGCCCGACAATTAAGTAATTCTGAATGTTTGCGTGCTGTAATGCAAAACGGGAACGGTTGCTTTAACGAGCTTCTGCCCCTAAAATCAAAAGTTTAAAGATGTATCCTAAAGGCAATCTATTCATTCCTGCTTCGCACGGACAACTTGAGGCGATATTAAAGGAACCTCATGGCGACGCGAAGGGCATTGGCATTGTATGTCATCCTCATCCGCTGGGAGGCGGGACGATGCACAACAAGGTCGTTTTTCGCGCGGCGGCCGGATTGGTTGACGCAGGTTTGATCACTTTGAGGTTCAATTTTCGTGGTGTCGGGGCCTCGACCGGCGAACATTCCGAGATACCGGGCGGGATAGAGGATGTGGAAACTGTGATCGACCATATGACGAGCGAATATCCTGACACCGACCTGACTTTGGCGGGATTTTCATTCGGTTCGAGAACTGCAATGGAAACAGGGATCGATGATCCTCGTGTTGCCCGTTTGATAAGCATAGGCACGCCGGTCGATAAATATCAGGATTATGGTTTTCTCCTTAAGCTCAGAAAGCCAATACTTTTCATTCACGGTGATAGCGACGAATTTGGCGCTTTGGATAACCTGAAAAGGCTTGTTGACGACGTGGCGAAGGTAACTGATACGGAGCTTGTGACGTTTACTAATTGCGGCCACTTCTTTGACGAGCGTCTGGATCAACTGAGGGAAGCGATAAAGGATTGGGTCATTAAAAATATCGATGCCAAATAGGAAATATACGAGGTATAGATCCTATAAATCTTAAAGATCAAAAATATGAGCGAAGAAACCAGAGACGCCGCCATTCGCCTGACGATGATGCCGCGTGACACCAACGCCCACGGAACCGTCTTTGGCGGTGTGGTCCTAAGTTACATAGACGTTGCAGGAGCAGTCGGTGCTGTAAGACATACAAAACACGACAGATTCGTCACTGTGGCAATGAAAGAGGTCATCTTTCACGAGCCTGTATTCATGGGCGACCTCGTCAGCTTTTACGTTGAAACGAAAAAGGTGGGAAACACTTCGATAACCGTTCATGTCGTCGTAGAAGCAGAACGTTTTGGCAACCAGATGCAAAAGGTCATTGTGACGGAAGCTGAGGTAGTCTATGTAGCGATAAATCAGTTCCGGGAAAAGGTAAAGATAGGCAGTGAGTGAGATAACAGGGTTTGCCTTTACCGCCGCAATATGCGAGTAATTTAACTACAGGCTTTTAAAAACTACTTTATTCAACAGGAAGACATCTGATGGCATTGATCACCGCAGAAACCGCGGCCGGGCAGGTCGCATTTGATTGTGAGACCGGCAAAAAACTGGTTCTTGGATTAGAGGACAATGGTGTGGACATTCTGCACCGCTGTGGCGGTAACGCCCGCTGCACAACGTGCCGCGTGGAAATACTGGCAGGCGACCCTGGTCCTATATTGGAACCGGAAGAGGCCATATTAAGTACAAAACCTGATATAGACGAACGCACAAGACTTTCGTGTCAGGTGAGGGTAAATGACAACTTGCATATAAAGGTGATGCGTCAGGTGAGCGTTGACGGACTGGACGCAGGCCCGCGACCGGTCGATTGAAGACCTTGAGCTTGGATGCTTGACGTCAAATGGATTTGAAAAGAAGTAAGGAGAACTAAAATGGCAGACGTAAAAGATCAGAATTATCCGTATTCACTGCCGGAACTGGGCTACGATCATGACGCCCTCGAACCGGTAATTGATACACAGACGATGCAGCTTCATCATGGCAAACATCATCAGGCATATGTTGACAACCTAAACAAAGCTCTTGAATCACACACAGACCTGCATACAAAATCGTTGGGAGAACTCTTAGGTTCGTTGGATTCTGTGCCGGAGGCGATTCGCGGTGCGGTGCGTAATAACGGCGGCGGCCACGTGAACCATTCTATGTTCTGGGGCATTATGAGCCTCGAAAAGGGAAATGAACCGACCGGCGATGTTGCAGATGTGATAAAACGCGATTACGGTTCGCTCGATGATTTCAAAACACAGTTCAACGATGCCGGCGCAAAGCAGTTCGGATCTGGCTGGGTATTTGTTACGGTCGAGGGTGATGCTTTGAAAATAAGCTCAGCTCCTAATCAGGATACGCCACTACATAAAGGCGTCGAACCGCTTTTCGGTAATGACGTTTGGGAGCATGCTTACTATCTAAAATATAACAACCGCCGGCCTGATTATCTGAAGGCATGGTGGGAAGTGCTTGACTGGGAAGCAGTTGCCGAAAGATACGCAAAGCTCAAAGGCTAAACCCTCTTACGATATCAAGAAAAAGCTGTCCGAACGTTTATTCGGACAGCTTTTTTGTCTATGAGCGAATGGCGTCAATATTTCGGGATAGAAGTATCCACTTCATCAGACCATGCGGTAATGCCGCCTTTGAGGTTGATCAGTCTTCCGGCAAATCCCGCGTCTGTTAAAAAGCCGATGGCTTTCGCGCTTCTTACGCCGCCCTTGCACTGCACGACTGTAGTTTTTGTCTTGTCGAGTTCACAGATGCGGTTGACGACCTCGCCGAGTGGAATTAGTTTTGAACCGGGAATGCGAGCGATCTCATATTCATGCGGTTCGCGTACATCGACAAGCTGAAAATCTACGTTGCCCTTGAACCATGAATCGAGTTCGGGAGCTGTTATCTCTTCCAATTCCGGCTCTGAGACTGCCGGGCCTTTCAGGCCGCAGAACTCTTCATAATCTATAAGTTCCTTCTGCATTGCATTTTCACTGCAAACAGGACAATTAGGATCTTTTCGAAGCTTAACCTGACGGAACACCATCGTCCAAGCATCAAAAAGCAGCAGGCGATTTAGCAGAATTCCTTCAGCACCCAATATCACCTTTAGAGTTTCTGTCGCCTGGATGGTTCCGACAATTCCCGGAAGTACGCCAAGAACGCCGCCTTCTGCACATGACGGAACCAAGCCCGGCGGCGGTGGTTCCGGATAAAGACATCGATAGCAAGCGCCTTTTTCAGCCCAAAAAACAGTTGCTTGTCCTTCAAAACGTGAGATCGAGCCATAGACGTTCGGCTTTCCCGTAAGGACGCAGGCATCATTTACCAAATACCGCGTCGGAAAATTGTCGGTTCCGTCAACGATCACATCGAATTCTTTGAATAGCTCAAGGGCGTTCTGACTGGTCAATCTGGTCTCATATTGCTCGACTTTTGTATTCGGATTTATGTCCAAAATTCTTTCTGTTGCAGATTCGATCTTTGGCCTGCCGACATCTTTTGTGCCGTGGATGATCTGCCTATGAAGATTTGATTCGTCAACAACGTCAAAATCGACGACACCTATTGTCCCGACACCGGCTGCAGCAAGATAAAGCCCCAGCGGAGAACCCAAACCGCCTGTTCCGATGGTCAGCACACGGGCATTCTTTAACTTTTTCTGTCCTTCGAGTCCAACCTCCGGCAAAAGAAGATGTCTGGAATAGCGTGCGATCTCTGCATTGGAAAGGTCAGGCAACTGAGAATTGGCTCTTGCGGTCGCCGTACTGTTCCCACCGGCGATCGACGGAACTATCATGATCGTTTCATTATTGGCTACAGGTGTTTCTGGCCCGTCAAGGTGTCGAATATCTTCGTCACCGACATAAATATTTATAAAGTTCCTAAGGTTTCCTTGCTCGTTATATAGGTGTTTGCGCAACTCAGAGTAACTTGAGGTCAGCTCAAGCAATGCATCGCCGGCAGTTGCCGCCTCAACCTCGACCTCAGAGTTCCCGCCGGCAAACTGCCTCAGCGGTGTTGGTATAGCTATTTTTATAGACATTATAAATCCTCCAAAAAAACAAAAACGTGAGCGGTTATCTTCCTGCCGCAGTTTTAAGGTCTATTCCTTCTATGCGTTCTTCGTTAAAACGTGATCTGTCATCTTCCATCAGCCATGAACGTATATCGACTACTTTCCCACCTATCACCGAAGCAATAATGTATGACCAAACCGGCAACGCGTGGTCAAGGTCATATTGCGATGGTATGGCTTTGTCGTCGGGATGTGAGTGATAGTAGCCTACAACGTCGAGGTCCTTTTCGCGGGCGTACCGCTCAGCCTTCATGACGTCTTTCGGAAGTATGAGAATGCGGTCATAGCGGTCGGCTTCATCACGGGCATTTTCCAACGGAAAGGTTTCGATGACGTACCTGTTCTCGTCCTCAAATTTTCCTATCAGCATGCCGCCGCATTCGTGTGGATAGTCACGTTCCGCATGGGCCGATATCGTGTTTATGATGTTCTGGTCAACTTCGATCATTTCTCTTTAACCTCTTAAAACAGTTGCGCCGCAGAGACGGCATTGGTGAATGGAATATCGGACACAATGTTCGTCTCTATCGGATGACATTCTTTGAGAGCATTTTCAATGTCTCGCGCTATGTCATTCAGATCCTCAATGCCGACAGCTATTCGAAGCGTGCCTTCCGTAATTCCAAGTGAAGCCCGTTTTGCCGGAGACAGTTCTCGATGTGTTGCCGTTGCGGGATGAACGATGCCTGTAAAAAGATCACCGACGCTCGTTGCCCGTGTGCAGATCTTTAACGAATTAAGAAAACGGTAAGCGGCTTCGCGAGTGTTCTCTTTTAACCGGACGGTGACTATCGCACCAAATTCAGAGCCGTGAAATGTTGAATCAATGGCATTTGCATGCTCATTCTGAAAGAATTTCGGGTAGATCACTTCGTTCAGATATGGTGAATCTTTCAGGATATTTGCGAGGCGTTCGGCATTAGAGCATTGTTTCTCCATTCTCAGGCCAAGTGTTTTCAATCCGCGAAGCAAAGAATGAGCTTCCCAAGGGCTGAGAATGCCTCCGGCGAGTGTCAAAGCGCCAAGTAGTGCAGGACGGTCAAATTCATTTTTTGCAACGACAATGCCCCCGGTCGCATCAGCGTGACCGCCAAGATATTTGGTTGCACTGTGAACGACAAGGTCGGCGCCCAATTCAATAGGCCTGCAAAGATATGGTGTGGCAAAGGTATTGTCCACGACCAATTTGGCATTTGCGGAATGGGCTATATCTGCAACAGCCTGAATTTCACAAACCCGCAGCAGAGGATTGGAAAGCGTTTCGCATAAAAGAACAGACGGCCTTTTTTCTTCAACCGTTTCTCTAAGCGATGACAGATCAGAAAAATCCGCCGTAACCGTCTTTATCCCGAAAGCCCCGAACACGGTATAGAGCAATTCAAAGGTTGAACCATAAAGATCGCGGGATGCCAGAACAACAGATCCGGTCGTTAATTCACAAGCCAGAAGTGCCGCATGAAGGGCTGCCATACCTGAGCCGTAGGCATATGCAAAGGCTCCGTTCTCTAACTCGCAGATCGCGTCTTCAAATGCCGCGACGGTCGGATTGCCGTAACGGCTGTAAACATATCCGCTGGCGTCTCCCTCTACGATGCGGTCGATGTCCTCGATCTCATCAAAAATAAACGATGATGTTGCAAAAATCGGGGTAGCTGCTGGCTTTCCTCCCGGAAAATCGCGGCGTTCGCCGGCGTGGACAAAGCGTGTAGCATTGGAAACATTTGTTAGATCTGCCATAAATACCTTTTCTCCCCGGTGAAGCTTTCTTAGAAAAAACTTCAGCTTTATTCTTTCAGGAAGTGGCGATCCGCAAAATAAAAAAGCTTTCGTGCCAAAAACAGCACGAAAGCTTTTAAAAACTCCACGCGGTTGTTTAGCAGTTTTTTATAGTGGAGCAAGTTAACCTTAAATCGCCACTTCGACGTCTGTATAACAAGACGTTATGAAAAAGAACTTTAGATATATTATGCAACAGCCTACACTCTGTCAAGTCAACTTGTAAGGAAGTTAAAATGTGTTCAGCAAGAAAGCACGGTTAGTGATAGTAAGGGCATACGCCGTCATAAAATGATAGAATAATAAATAGGATTCTAGTTATGATCGCAGAGAAGGTACTTGTACAAAAGTTTCTCAATCGCAAACAGCGTGAGCGGTTGAAAAAACCGGACTGGCTGAAGATAAAGCTTGGCGACCCGACCAATCAGAACAAGGTTTTGAGCCTGATAGACGGACTGAATCTGCATACCGTATGTCAGGAGGCAAAGTGTCCGAACATTTTTGAATGCTGGACGGATAAGACGGCTACATTCATGCTCGGTGGCGACACCTGTACACGGCATTGCGGGTTTTGTGCGGTCAATAAGGGCAAACCTATGGATCTGGATCCAATGGAACCCACGCACGTCGCAGAAGCTGTAAAGCATCTTGAGCTTAAACACGCGGTCATTACCTCGGTCAATCGCGATGATCTGCCGGATGGCGGCTCGATGCATTGGGCCGAAACGATTCTGAAGGTTCGCGAAATGAACCCAGAATGCAAGGTAGAGGTTTTAATACCTGATTTTCAGGGAAATGAAGAAGCGTTGAACAACGTGCTTGCAGCACGCCCTGACGTTCTTAATCACAATACAGAAACCATAGCGCGTTTGTATCGACGTGTAAGGCCTGATGCGAAATATCAGCAGACGCTGGAACTTCTGGAACGTTCCGCTCACTGGCGGGACACTCAACAGCCGACAATGAAAACCAAAAGTGGCATCATGGCAGGTTTGGGCGAAGAATTTGAGGAAGTGGTTGACCTCATGCGTGATCTGCGTTCCGTTTCATGCGACATCATGACCATTGGCCAGTACCTTCAGCCTTACGAAAAACGCCTTCCTGTCGAACGCTACGTCACTCCCGAGGAGTTTGCCGAATGGAAACGCATCGGACTTGACATGGGCTTCAAACATGTCGAATCTTCGCCGCTTACACGTAGCTCATATCACGCGCGAGAACAAGCCGAATAGGAGTCATTGATTTTTGTATAGTTAGCTATATCTGAGTCTGATCTGTTTCGAAATACGTCCAAAAGTTGTCCCAAACCTCCATGCCTCCGATTTTGCCGTATCTTGTTGCGAAAGTGTTATTATTCAATTAGACAAACCATTCGGAGGAATCTTAATGAGCATTAGTAGATATCTGAGCATGCCGTCCATTTTTGCGGCATTGCTTCTTTTCGTATTTTCAGGAGTTGCTCAGACAGCAACTCAATTACCAAAAGGAATAACCAAGGTAACAACTGTTGAGGGAATTACTGAGTACAAGTTGGATAATGGGCTTCGTGTCCTACTCTTTCCTGATCAAACTAAACAAACAATTACCGTAAACGCCACATATATGGTGGGTTCGCGGCACGAGAACTACGGCGAAACCGGTATGGCACATTTACTTGAGCACTTGGTGTTCAAAGGGTCTCCGCGGCATCCGAACATTCCGAAGGAATTAACAGAGCGTGGGGCATCGCCAAACGGGACTACATTTTATGACCGTACCAATTATTTTGAAACCTTTGCAGCTACTGAAGACAATCTTGATTGGGCTTTGGATCTGGAAGCGGACCGGATGGTTAATTCCTTCATTAAAAAGGAAGATCTTGATAGTGAGTTTTCGGTGGTTCGTAATGAGTTCGAATCTGGTGAGAACAATCCGTTTCGTATTACATGGCAACGGCTGATGGCGGCTGCCTTTGAAT
This sequence comes from Acidobacteriota bacterium, assembly GCA_019639215.1. GTDB lineage: Bacteria > Acidobacteriota > Blastocatellia > Pyrinomonadales > Pyrinomonadaceae > OLB17. The sequence continues at coordinate 5,347 of JAHBSH010000063.1, read as the reverse complement.
GGCATAACTATGGCAAGACCACCATCGGAGCAAGATCTGATATCGAGAATGTGCCAATCGAAAAACTCCGAGCTTTTTACAAGAAATATTATCAGCCTGACAACGCTGTGCTTCTGGTCGCAGGAAAGTTTGACGAAGCAAAAACGCTTGATCTCATTAATAAGAAATTCAGCGTTATTCCGAAACCGGCAAGAACTATTGATCCGATATATACAATTGAACCTACGCAGGACGGCGAAAGGGAAGTAACGGTCCGTCGTGTGGGCGACATACAGATGCTCATGGTCGGTTACAAGATCCCGCCCGGATCTCATACCGACAACGCTCCTCTTTCTGTCCTTTCTCAGGCTCTGACAAATACGCCGTCAGGTATTCTCTACAAAAAACTTGTAGAGACCAAGAAGGCATCGTCTATTTCAGCTCTACATTTTGAACTGCACGATCCGGGCTATCTTTTCTTTATGGCGGATGTGGATAAGGCAGGCGATCTTCAGGACGTCAAAAACATACTCCTGGAAACAGTGGAAAAGATCAGCTCAGAAACTGTTACGAAAGAAGAGGTTGAAAGGGTCAAAACCCAGAGCCTTAAGGATTTCGAGATGACCTTGAATGATCCCAACCGTGTCGGATTAGGCATGAGCGAATACATCGCCCAGGGCGACTGGCGTCTGTTCTTTATCAATCGGGACAGGATAAAGGATGTTGCCGCTGATGACGTTCAGCGTGTGGCAAATAAATATTTCAAAAGGTCTAACAGAACGGTCTCACAATATCTGCCTACCGACGCCCCTGATAGGGCAGAGATCCCTTCGGTTTCGGCGGAAGAACTTGCGAAGCTCGTTAACGCATATAGAGGCGGTGAAGCCGTTGCACAGGGTGAAGCTTTTGACCCGACACCTGCCAACATCATGTCAAGAACAAATATTTCCAAGTTAGGAAATATCGATGTTGCATTCTTGCCGAAAAAGAACCGTGGTGAAACTGTATTTGCCAGCATGGTATTTCGTTTTGGCGATGAGAACAGCCTGAAAGGCAGGACGGATGCGGCTTCTTTTGCAGGTAGATTGCTGATGCGTGGTACTGCAAAGCGTTCACGCCAGCAAATTCAGGATGAATTTGACCGATTAAAGGCTCAAGTCTTTGTTTCGGGTGGAATGGCTTCTGCGAACGTCAGCATCGAAACGACAAGAGATAATCTACTTGAGGTGATCGATCTCGTAGCTGAGATCTTAAAAGAACCAGTTTTCCCTGAAAACGAGTTCGATACGATGAAAGCTCAAACCCTGACCAATTTGGAATCAGGCCGCAGTGAGCCGACAAACATAGCTGTCGAGGCAATGTCAAAACATTTCAACCGTTATCCGAAAGGAGATGTTCGTTATGTCAGAAGTCTGGACGAGGACTTGGAAGCCACAAAGGCAGTTACACTTAACGAAGTAAAAGCATTTCATAAAGACTTTTATGGAGCTTCGGTCGGACAAGCAGCTTTTGTAGGTGATTTCGATCCAGCAGAGGTTTCAAAGAAACTTACACAGCATTTTGGAACCTGGAAAAGCTCAAAATCCTACACACGTGTTTCGAATGAGTATTTTGATATTCCGGCAGTAAATCAAACTTTTGAAACTCCGGATAAGGCAAATGCTTTTTTCCTGGCAAGGGTCAATGTGAAAATGAATACTTCAAACCCTGATTATCCTGCTCTGCAAATTGCCAGAGAAGTGATCGGCGGCGGTTTTCTTAGTTCACGTCTTGCCACACGTATCCGACAAAATGACGGTCTAAGTTATGGCGTAGGAGCAAGTCTTCAGGCGCCTACAATAGATGAGAACGGAGCATTTATTGCTAACGCGATATACGCGCCGGAAAATCGTGACAAACTGGAAGCCGCTTTCCGCGAGGAGATCGACCGTGTGATCAAGGACGGCATTACTGCAGAAGAACTGACAAGCGTGAAACAAGGCTATCTGCTTGCTCAACAGCGTCAGCGTGCTGCTGATAATGCCATTGCCACTATGTGGGTAAACAATCTCTTTCTTAAGAGAGATTTTGAATGGACAGCCGACCTGGAGAAAAGGGTCGAAGCATTGACCGTTGAACAGGTAAATGCTGCTATTAAGAAGTACATCACAGCGGATAAGATCTCAGTTTTCAAAGCCGGTGATTTTGCCAAAGCCGCAAAGGCCGGGCAATAGATGTGACGTCTATTAAGATGAAAGGACGCTGTCGAACATGACAGCGTCTTTTTGTTTGTAAGGCATCCCGAAACTAGTGCAAGAAAGCACATTATAATGCGCTATAATTCGTATATGACAGTTCAGACAATACCCGCAATAGAAGATATGACCCCGGCTCAAAGGGTGGAACTGATGGAAGCCCTGTGGAAAGAGATGGGTAAAAATCATGCCGAGACCAAACCGCCGGAATGGCATTTAGATGCTCTTGATGAAGCTGAAAGAAGTGTTGCAGATGGAACCGATGAATTTATAGAACTCGAACAGTTAGAAAGCCTGTTGCAGGAAAAGATAAGACAACGGAATATCGGATGAGAGTAAGGATACTTCGTTCAGCTCATGTTTCCATATTGGAAGGATTCGATTTTTATGAGAATCAGGAAGCTGGCTTGGGTTCTCGTTTTGTTAACTCGATAATGTCAGACGTTCGCTCACTTAGAGTTTCCGGCGGCGGTCATCAGATCGTTAGCGGCAGCTATCGCCGAAAGGTCTGCACAAAGTTTCCGTTTTCAATCTATTATAAAGTCGAACACTCCGAGATCAATGTTTACCGAGTTCTAGATAACCGCCGCGACCCTGAATGGATAGGCGAGCGGTTAAACTAAGTTCTAAACCAGATCCCCGGTTTTTCTATTTTCCCAAAAGTTCACGGACCGCACGGTCAAGCTGTGAATCACGGCCGGTCATGGTCTCGCCTATCGGTCGCGTTACCGGCACATCAACCTGACGCGGATTAAGCTCCATATTCTTGCCGTCCGCACCTAAGATCAGCTGTCGCGGCAGACGGATCGTGGTTCCGTCAAAAAGCTGTGCGTTCCATGTATAGATGATCCAGCCTGATGTCGGTTCGCCGACGACCTTGCCGAGCTTTAGTGTTCGATAGCCTTCCGTCAGGTCTTCGGCATCTGAGAGCGAGTGCTGATTAGTGACCAGAACGGTAGGCCGCTCAAGTGAGCGCTGGCCAAGAGCGCTTCTCGCAGGAACATTCCAAAGTCCACGTTCACGCATTGTCAGATAGCCGCGCCGCGAAAGAATATCGATAACATAGACGTTGATAAAGCCGCCGTTATTGTTGCGGATATCCACAACAACACCTTCTTTTGCCTGATTTTCGGCATCAAGGTCGATATACAGCTGATCCAGTGTTCCTTGGCCCATGTCAGGCAGGTGGACGTATCCCAACTTTCCTCCGCTGATTCGGGCAACATATGCACGATTGCCTTCGACCCATTGGCGGTAAAGAAGATTTTTTTCAGTCCCGGTTGAGATAGGGCGAATGATCACGTCTTTTTTGTTCGAGCCATCAGCTGTAGAAGATATCTGAAGAACAACACGCTTACCGACCTTGTTTTCCAAAAGCTCGTCAATATTTGTGTTTCTGCTGATGTTTGTGTTGTCGATACCAATTAGATAATCCCCAACAGTGATGGTTTTTACTATTGCCGCCGGTCCGAGAGTTATTATCTCGCTCACACGCAGCCTTCCGCTGGTTTCAAATTCGGAACGGTCGAACCGAAGGCCGAGTTTACCTACGGGAATTGTTTGTATGCCTGATGAACCAGATACACCAAGATGAGATGCATTCAGTTCACCCGCCATCATTGCCATCAGACGGCGAACCTCGTCGATATTTTTTGAGCCTGCGATCATCGGTTCATAGGTTGAACGAATATTATTCCAATCAACACCGTGAAACTTATCATCATAGAAATTATCACGCAGGTAACGCCATCCCTGTTTGAATATCTCCATTTTCTCCTCGGCAAAATCTGTGTCTATATCTATGCTCAGATTCAAAGGGCGTATCTCTCTACGGTCAAGGCTGACTATATTTACGCGGCCATTTGAGAGAAAAAAGACCTCTTTACCGTCAGGCGAGAATTGGGCATCCGATTTGAATCCGCTGCTGGATGTAAGCTGACGCGGCGAACGATCTGTGGCTAGCTCGTCGAGAGTGATAGTGTAATAGTTGAACTGTCCTTCTTCGGATGCACCGAAAAGCAGTGTTTTGCCATCAGGGCTGATAACCGGAGATCCGGCATTAAGGCCTGCGTGCACAAAGCTCAAGCGACGGCGAATGTCTTCAAAGACGATCTCGGCAGCCTTTTCTTCTTTTTTCTCGGGCGATGCTGTGGGTGACGCCGTCGGTGTTGGAGCGGCAGCGGCCGGCCGGGATTCGCGCGGCTGTTCCGGCCTGAAAAGATCACGAAACTGATCTTCACGAAAACGAGGTGTTTGCAATGTCAGATCAACACGGGCGATCATACCGGGTTCAGTTCGCTGCGACGAATCGAACAGCAGATATTTCCCGTCAGGACTCCACGCGATCGTTCCGGCAAAAGAATTTGCGAGAAAACTGACAGGACGAGCCGGCCCGCCATCTATAGAAACAACACTGACGTTCGTGTATGAACGATTTTCAGGAGCATTTGTAAGGTATGCGATCCATTTGCTGTCGGGCGACCACTTAAAGCCATTGTTGCCAAGCAGCGGCGGCGAATCGGTGAAAAATCTTGTCAGTTCGCGTTCTTGTTTACTGCTTGTGTCATAGACCATCAGCCGGCGGGCATCGCGAACGAACATAATGTGTTTGCCATCAGGCGAATAAACCGGCGATGCGTCATCATTACTGCTTTTGGTCAGACGTGTTTCGGTTTCAGAAGCAAAATCATATTCAAAAATAGACATCGAACCGTCTCTCTCCGAAGAGTAAACAACCTTGCGGCTATCCGCAGACCATGCGATATATGATTCAGGTGCGGCTGTATTTGTTACACGATAGACCTCACCGCCGTCCTTGGCAGACGCCGCAAAGACCTCGCCGCGAGCAATAACAGCTATCTTTTTGCCATCCGGCGACAAAGTAATGTCACGTATCTGCGTACCAAGATTCTGTCTTTCACGAAGAGGATTTGCCGCCGTACCGCGAAGCGTTATCGGCACCTCAGATCCTTTTCCGCTTTCGGCATTCATCTTCCAGATTCCAAAATTGCGCTCGAAAACGATCTCTCGCCAGTCGTACGACATGTTGGCAAACAGCACACGCCCGTTTGTAAAATTGGTGAGCTGTTTTGCTTGACCGTTTCGCGGTTTAACCCAGATATTCTGTTCACCGC
>JAHBSH010000062.1 GCA_019639215.1 Acidobacteriota bacterium | reverse complement strand
TAAACGAATCAAAGACCTTGCGGATATCGCAAGGCTCGTTGAATCAAACCCCGATCTTTGGGAACAACTGACTGATGACCTAAAGTCTCAAATAGATAAGCCGACAAAATAGTTATGTTCTAATCTGCGCAACCTCTTAGCCAGGAAAATCGAATTTACAGAGTTTGCTGTCTATATAAACCATATAAACCTTGCCATCGAACAAAATCGCTCCGTTTCGATTTAAAAAGATACTTCCACAGAGAAACCCGGATCGTGGGGTAATGCATCATAATCTCTACAACCAATTACTATGCGCAGAATAAAAACTCTAATTTTTGCCGGACTTTTGATCGTTTTCGGCAACGGTGTGTCTGCTCAAACCGAAGGTATTAGCTCTATCAAGGTCATCTCAAAATGGGATGGTATGGGTACACCTGCCAGTGATAGGCTCACTATCAAACAGAAAAAGGGGGAATTTTACAGGAACGGCAAGCTGATCAAAACGGAGTTGATCGAAGCGGTGACCAGAGCATTGGATGTCTCTGAAGAACAACCATCATTAAAAGACTTCGGCATTACACAGGAATGGCTCAACTTGAATGCTGAAAAGGTTCTTTCCAACAGGGTGCATAGTTCGTTCGAAAATGAAAAAGCTTTATTCTTTAATTCCTTTCGGGACATGAAGTTAGTAGAAAAGGTTTTTCCAAAGGTGATAGGTGGATGGTGGGCCGATGATTATCCTTATTTTGAGATAGAGATCACATACATTAAAGGAAAAAAGATCAGGGTATATTCACAAGAGCAAACGATCTTCATGCTTCCCTGGAAGATAGTTAGCGAAGACAATACATATTATAACTCGAATCCAAACCTTAGTTTGGCTATCGCTAATATTTTGCCTGAAAAATTTATCAATAAGGGCCGGATCGACGGACGCTCTCTGGCAAACAGACTTGCTGAAAGAGTATCCGACGAGATACGCGAGGAAATGCTGTATTTGGAAACAAGGAACCGGCTTGGCCCGGAATTAGATAGGATAAAAGACCGTTACACCTTACGAAAGACGGCGATCAATCTGATCCACTCGATCGATGTAGGCCCTCCAACGAACAGTTATCAAACTGGGGATTATAAAAAATGGAGTTATTCCAGTTGGAATGCGGAGCTGACGAGAAATGATCTTCCATCAAATGTTATGATCGGCCTCAGTTTGCCGTACAAACAAAACCGGCTTGAAAATTTTGACCTTTTTCTTGAAAAGATAGATGAACTCGTGGAACATGTTTTATCAGTTCCATGGCTCAAAGAGCAGATCACAGACAGCCCTGATGTAGAGTTTGAGATACGATTTGTAGAAGACCGTTCGCTGAGCAGAAAAGCTCATGAACGCTTTCTTGAAGACCTTGGAGTTTTTGGGTCGAATGCAGTCAGCGAAGAGATTTTGAATGGTCTGGACAAAGCTGTTTTTGTACAAGTTTCCGAGAAGTTTCCGAGTCGTTGGTCGCGCTGGTTGATCTTGCCTGATAAGAAGACTGTCCTTTGGCAAATACGAGGTGAATCTGTACTCAAGTGGAAACCCTCTGATTTTGAGACCAGGAATTTGTACGATACAAACGATTGGTATCAGACAAAAGCCATTATTGATCCTGATGGAAATATTGTATCCAAATAGGTCATTCGCTGATACCTCTAATCGAATGACCTAGATGACAAAATGGGGATTTCCCCGACCTACCTGCCCACATCCAGCGTTAGAGACATATTGCCGCTGATGAGAAACTCGGACGGTGGCAGAAGCGTTTCGGACACGACGGTCTGTGTTGTTTTGGTGATGCCTCCGGTCGTGCGGCCGCTGTTGATCGTGGCGAGGACGGAAGGCGGCAGGTTCGGCATCTCGCTGGCGCCGATCACAGCTCCCTGCGTTGTCCGCGTGATCTTCAGATAAAGGCGGTCTGGCGTTTTGACCTTATTAATTATTCCCACTAACTCCGAAAGGTCGCCGGGAACAAACTGTTGAATCGCTTCGTCACGCTGTATAGAAGAACCGTCTCCGACGGTCAGATTTATCTTGCCTTCCGGAGTTCCTTTCGGAATCGTAAAAGGAATTTCCTGAACAAAAACTCGCCCGGCAGGTGTTCTGGCGAAGGCCCTGAGAGTTATTGTCTCGCCTGCTTTTACTTCCGATCGGTCAATAGAAACACGATCCAGTACAGCAGTTTGTCCGCTCTCCGCAGAGGCAATGTTCAAATTGATACCTGTTATTTCCAGGTCTTCAAAACGGCTTCTTAAAAGGACGTTTACGGGTCCTGAAACAGATGTCGCGGCCATCTGAGAGGAAGCCGCGCCAGCATAGCGCCTGTTTATCGGGATGACAGGCTGTCCTGCAAGTTTTATATCTCCATCAATGGTGATGTCCAGATCGCCTATGCCGCGTTCAAGTGCGACTATCGAATTATAGATAGTGATGTTAAGCAGCAAAGGCGTTAGGAAATCATCTTTTGCTATCTCAAAATCCAGCGTCTCCTTCTGGCCGCGGCTCGTTGTCAGGTTAAGTTTTACAGGGATCATTTTCGGAGCCAGACCGAGTTTGCCATAAACCCCTGTCGCACGATCCTGTGTCATTGTTCCTACCATGTCGCCCGGGATCGCCATTTTGAACGAGTTATTCATGTTTGGGATAACGATCACAACGCTGGACTCAGACATAGGCAATTCTGAAGCTCCAAGACTCAGGAATGGATGACCGAATGCGTAGATCTTCTCACCGTCACGCTCTGTTACGGTGCCGTGCGAGGCTAGCGTATAATCGCCACGGCTCAGCTGCATCGTAACGGATGCACCGGGTTTGAGGGTATTCTCATCCGCTTTTTTCATCGGCGTTACCTTCGCTGATCCGCCTGCGGCAGCAACAGGAACAAGTCCGGCAGCTATCAGCTTTGGCCCAAACAGATCAAGTGTCTCCTGCCGAAAACCTGAAAAGGTCATCGGTGTGCCGATACGGCGAAAACTCTGTCCCGCTACTGAAGAGAGCATTGAACCGGGCATTGCTCCTATCAGGCCTCCATCTACCGCATTAGCACCTGAGGGCATCGGCGTATCCCATCCTGCAGATGCGATCTCCGCAAAAGAAAAAGAACTGCGACCACCGGGAGCAGCTGTATCCTTAGATCTTTCGTCAAAAATAGATACCATCTGTTCTATTGGCGTGATGCCACAGATAGCCTCTTTAGCAAAGGGAAAACTGTATGAAATAGCTCCGATCAATTTTCCATCAACATATACAGGCGAACCTGACATGCCGGCAAATACTGCAGTTCGGTCTGCTTGTCCACCAGATATACGCCCGATGATCAAATCTTGCTTTGGCCCGATGCTACCCGGAACTATGCCAAGTATCTCCACATCGAAAGGCTCGGGCTCCGAACCGCGAAATACGGTCCAAGCCTTTCCTTTCATACCTTCCTTTACAGAGGTCAGCGGAAGATAGTCCTTTCCACTCACCTTGCTGCTCGATGAGGTAGATGAAGTTGAATTTGCCGGAGACTGTGCGGTCATACCGCCTGTAAGGCTTATGACCAGTACGAAAACTGCTAAAATGCGAGCGTTAATCATTGTTTAAAAAGTTCTTCCCCTTCTTATGGCTCATATGTTATCATCTTAGATGGCTTTCCAGAAGCCTTTTTCTCTCACGTATAGAACGCCTGCTTTTACTACATCGCACAATATTTTCCTGATTTTCCTTAAGATCATGGCTGGAATAAAGAAATTAACAAAGAGTTTTATCCGTATGGTGACGCCAACGTTGGTCGTTGCCATTGCCGCTGTCGGCGTCGCATCAGTTTGGTTGGTTTACGAAACGTCGCGGCCATACAACAATATCTACCTTGTCACACCGGAACAATACGGGATGTTGAGTTCGCGTGGTGCCCAGGTAACTAACGAAACATGGGCAAATGGTGATGGAACATCCGCCAGAGGTTGGCTTTTGCGTGGCATCCCAAATGCACCTGCTGTCATTCTTCTTCACCGGTTCGATGCTGACCGTTCTCACGTTCTGAACTTGGGAGTAAAGCTGAATGAGGCGACGAACTTCACCGTTTTGATGCCGGATATGCGCGGCCATGGTGAAAATCCGGCAGTACCGTATTCGTCCTTCGGCGGATGCGAAAGTGATGATGCCAGCTCTGCCATTGCATATTTGCGTTCTTTGCGTTCGCCCGAAGACCTGCCGTTGATCGGAAAAGACATTGGTATCTATGGGCTGGAAATGGGAGCACTGACCGCCCTTTCTACGGCTGTAAAAGACAAATCAGTAAAGGCTCTTGTGCTTGATTCTGCCCCGGCAAATTCGGATAGGCTGATGGCCGGTGTTATAGCTAGACGCTATCCGTTCGTAAGTTCGGTAACGTCATCATTTGCCTCGATGGGGTCATATCCTTATTTTTACGAGGGTTGTTACCGTCGCGAAAATTCATGCGAACTGGCAAAAGTTATAAGCGAACGGCGCACACTTTTGCTTGGCGGCGTGGACTCACCGGAGTTTCAGGAAAATACTTCGAAGCTTGGGAAATGTTTTCCTGTGAACACGACGGTTGATTCTACAACGGATCTCAGCCCGTCAGGAATGGGAATATTGAATGCTTCTTTGGAGCTTTCTGAAGGTTACGATCAGCGGGTCATCGAGTTTATGAAACAGGCATTGACCATGCCCTGACATTGTTTAAATATCTAGCTTTTTCTTGCTGTGGCCGTTCGTTTGAGCGGCCTTTGTTATGTCTGCACTTGCTTCCATTTCATCCACTGCGCGTAAGAGTATCTCTTTAAGCCGATCCAGACGTTCAATGGTCGATGTCGTTTGCAGCAGCTCATATTTCAATTCGTTATCGAAATTAAATGCAGCCGTTACCAGAAAGGATAATTGCTCAGGCTCGGCCATAGGTATTTCCGGCAGTTGGCCTCTGTTGCCGCTCATTTTGAAAGCCGCTTTTGCGATCCTTCCAAAAAGTATGAAAACCTCTTCCGCAAGCGGCGTCAGGACGTCATTGTTTTGTTCGTCGTCCTCAAAAAAGGCCACTTCCGCCGTCAGATACGGCTTACCGATATCAATGTATTCCAATAAACGGTAGCGAACTAATCCAGACGTAACAATGTTTGACCGTCCGTCCGGCATTTCCTGAACATCACGTATCTCTGCCACGCAACCGACCGATCCCGGCTCAGGTCTCGAGTCAAAGTTTGTCTCTTCGGTAAACATATTTATTCCAAAGAGATTTTTGCCCTTCCTTACGTCGCTTAGCATTTCTCTGTAACGCGGTTCAAAAATATGCAGCGGCAGAAGTTCGTTTGGAAGTAAGACCAGCGGCAATGGAAAGATCGCCAGATGGTCAATACCTTGAGTTTTATCCATAGCTTCGGACATAGCTATCTATCGTATAGGTTTTCAGTTGTTTTTCCGAATCCCCTTCTTTTCATCGCCGGTCTTCAATGAAATGAATTCAGCGATCTTTTCCGGTTCTTCGCCAAGCAATGCCTGCTGTTTTGCTCCGACAACGGTTTCGGCCAGGGCCGATCGGTTTCCGGTGAAACGTTTGTCACGCATGACAAGATCTTCGACCACGCGACGTTCCAGGTGCTCGCGGCTGATCTCCTGTTCTGCGTCTGCGGCGACCGCATATTCTGTCGGAACCGAAAGATTTTTTAATCTGATATGCAGAGCATTTGTCATTTTGCGTGCCGTGTCTCGTATCTTCTGAGTTTCAAGCAGGGAATTGGGAAAGCCAAGCCGTCCCGTCAGTGCGACCTCAATTATGGGAGCGGGAAAGCCTTCAACAGCAGTTCTTGCGTCCTTTTTCACGAGATCCAGTACCTTTTCGGTTAGCTCTTTTTGGTCGGTCATATTCGTCACGTCAAAGCTCAAACGCTGAAACGGACGATGTCGGTATTCCGTCATGTGATGAGCAGTAACCGAGTTGTTTTCGCCTACTTCGACGACGAAAACGCCGCGCGTTTCGCGGAACTCGGCGATGTTCGTCACCTCTATCGAGCCTGGGTTGAACGCCCAGTTGTCGATCTCATAGTGCATATGGGTATGACCAAGAGCGACGTAATCGGTCACAGCTTTTAGTTCTTTTAGAGCCGATAGCGAAAGAGCAGGTATTGGATGCGTCTGATGGCCTTCTACATCCGTATGGAGCATCAGAATGTGGAAGGCTCCTTCACGGAGGTTCTCGCGGATGGCATCGGTCAGCATCGGGATGACACGATTGGTTGTTGCTCCATACCACGCCGAGCCGAATATTCTTGCGTTGCCGATGTCTATGTAACCGCCTCGCAAATAACTGTCACGGTCCTCATCCCAAGGTTCATAGATGATCCGACCGTCTTCGCCGCGCGGTTCCAGCAAATGTATCAATCCCCACTTTTCAAGCGATCTAAGCCAGCTGTATTCGCTGTCGCTGTGACGCTGGTCGTGGTTGCCTTCGATGGAAATGACCGGAATGCCATTATCACGCAAATAGGTAAGTCCCGCTACAGCATGATCCATTGTTTCCGGCGGTACGTTCCGCTTATGAAAAAAATCTCCGCACATTATCACAAAATCGACGTTTTCCCCGACAGCATATCGGCGCAGAACGTCGATCCACGCGTCAAAGAAATCTCGCGGACTTTCCGGCAGATGGTATCGCGTGCATCCCAGATGCACGTCGGCTATGTGCAGAAACTTCATTGCAGATGATTATAAGCTATTTTCAAAGTGTTAAGGCAGCGGTGATCCTCTCTTTGCATTGATGCCTGATTCGGTTACATTTACGCTATGGAAAAAGTGATCCTGATAACTGGTGCCTCCAGCGGAATCGGAAAAGAGACCGCTAAACTGTTTCAGGCAAAGAATTGGAAAGTCGCTGCGACGATGCGAAAACCGGAGGAGCATGCCGATCTTAGCCGTATAGCCGACGTAGAATGTTTCCGACTGGACGTCACAGATGTCGATTCAATAAGGTCGGCTTTTGCCGAGGTGCTCGAAAAATTCGGCCGTGTTGACGCGGTCGTGAACAATGCCGGTTATGGGCTACTCGGCCCGTTCGAGGCGGCGTCCGATGAACAGATCGAACGCCAGTTTCAAACAAACCTGTTCGGGCTAATGAATGTCTGCCGCGAGGTCATACCGCATTTTCGTGAGCAAAAACGCGGTACTATCGTGAATATCTCTTCGCTCAGCGGACGTTCGGCAATACCTTTTTCGAGCCTTTATTCTGCAACGAAATACGCTGTCGAGGGATTTTCAGAGTCAATGAGTTACGAACTTGAGAAATTCGGCATAAGGGTCAAACTCATTGAGCCAGGGCCGATTAATACAGAGTTTTATGGTCGTTCTGAAGAGATCGCACGCAAGAAAGATCTTACTGTTTATGACGAAAGGCTAGATGCGTTTTTGGCTTTTATGAGAAAGGGCGGGAAGGCCGCACCTGACGGTTCGATAGTTGCGGAGGTTATCTATAATGCTGTGACCGATGGTTCAAAGCGGCTTCGCTATCCGGTAAATACGAAAGGCGTACTTTTTTTACGGAGTGTCCTGCCCGAAGCAGTTTTTCGAGGACTTGTGAAAAAAATATTTCTTCGCGGATAGGAATTTATTGCGGAACGTGCGAACATTGCAATAATTTGCGAAATGCTTGGCATCATATCGTCTTTCATGGCGAACGTGCTAGCCTAAAAATTTCCACATTGCTTCATTCCTTTTTCAGTTAATTAAAAATGAAGATATTGCTATACAACCCGGACAACGGGATAACACGCAACTTTATGCCTCATCTATGGATGTTCCTGCTTCAATCGCTGACTCCAAAGGAACATGAGGTCGTGCTGATAGACGGCAATGCAAAGGCAATGTCGCCTGATGAGCTTGTAGAATACTGCCGGACGGAAAAGATCGACCTGATAGGCATCGGGTCGATGACACGTATGGTGGCCAGAGCTTATCTTGTCGCCGATGCATTGCGTGCCGCTGGATTTAAGGTCGTGATGGGCGGGCCGCACGTAACGGAATGTCCGGATGAGGCTTTGGGCCGTGACGGAGGGCCGCGTCACGCTGATGCAGTTGCTCTTGGTGAGGCCGACCAGACATGGCCGCTGATCATAGCTGACGCTGAGAAAGGGGAATTAAAAGATATCTATACGCCTGAGCTTGACCCCAAAGGCAATGATATAAAACCGTCACTACAGCCTTATCCGCACATTCCGTGGGAGACACTAGATCTTGAGCAGTTTTCACTTGTGCCCAAATTCCTTCAACCGATGATGTCTAAGATGGGAGCAGGTTGGGGTAAGTTTTTCGTTGTTCCGATCGAGACCGGACGCGGTTGTCCTTATGGCTGCGAGTTTTGTACGGTTACAGGTTTCTTTGGAGATTCCATCCGCTTTCGTACAAATGAAAGCGTAATTGAAGAACTTTTGCGTCTAAAGGAACGGGCAAGACGCGAGAAAGGGCAGATAGCTGTCTTTTTCATCGACGATAACCTCGCTATAAATAAAAAGCGGTTAAAGGGCTTGCTGCGCGAAATGATTGCGGCCGGTGCTACGCTGCCATGGGTGGCACAGATCAGCGCCAATCTGTTGGCGGACGAAGAACTTGTAGATCTTATAGCTGAAGCCGGAGGAAAATGGATATTTATCGGTATGGAGTCGATAGATCCGGCAAACATGGCTGACGTCAATAAACAATTCTCAAAACCTGCCAATTATAAGGCCGTTCTTGACGGCTTGGCTCGACGAAACATCTTCGCCATCACATCATTTATTTTCGGTATGGATAATGACACGCACGGGGTGGCAACGCGTACCGTAGATGAGATAGAAAGCTGGTCTCCTGGCCTTCCGGTGTTCGGTCAGCTGACCCCTTTTCCGGCTACTCCGCTTTACACACGTCTTGAAAAAGCAGGACGCCTCCGCAGGCCAAAACACTGGCTTGATTTTGCCCCTTTCGTGATGGCTCATGATCCTCTAAAGATGAGTATTGATGAGGCAAAGGCCGAGACGATGGTAGCTTGGTCGCGTTCATACAGTCCCGAGAGGAATTATGAGGCGATCACGTCGATCCCGGATGCTCCTATCGATGTTCGTATAGGACATCTCGTAGCTCGACTTTTCTTTCGCGGTATATACTTTCCGCAGATGAGCAAATGGGCGTGGATGCGACTTCTTTTTGACAACCGCCGCAGCATACTCAGTTTGGCTGGCGAAGGATTTACTACGTATCGCGCGTTCAAGAAACGTCAGCGTTTGGCTACGTCTGCGGTGCCTGCAAACTGACAGCAGATGGGATTTATTTTACCGGCGCCTTTAATTTAAGACGGCCGTACTTTATCAACAACGGGTCAAGCCGTTTCAAGATCATTTCGTGAACGGAGCCGTTTGTAGCGACGATGCCACCCCAATTTTGAAGGTCTTCAACGTCGTATCTATATTCTGCTCCCCACAGATCTGTCAGCTTTCCACCGGCCTCTGTCAAGATGATCTGAGGAGCGCAAATGTCCCAAAGTTTTGTCCTCGGACTTAGGTGGATATATGCATCGCAAATGCGTTCATCTATGAGGCCAACCTTCAGACCTACTGAACCGCGTTCGATATTGCCGCCAAATCCCATCTCAGAAGAGATATTTAGTATCTTTGGATTTTTGTGTGTTCGTGAAACAGCAAGAGACATTTCGGATAGGTCAGTATTATCCGACACGGACATTCTGACGGGGGCCTCACCATCACGCTTGAGAAACGCACCTTCGCCTAACGAGGCGTAATATGTAATACCGAAAGCGGGAAGTACGACCACGCCTACTACCGGCAGACCCCGATCTGCCAGACCAATATGAATTGCAAAATCACCGTTATGGTCGAGAAATCCAGACGTGCCGTCAATCGGGTCGATTATCCATACGCGTTGGCTGTTCAGCCTTCGCTGAGTGTCATCGGGTTCTTCTTCTGAGAGGATTGCGTCTTCGGGAAAAGCATCTTTAAGCCCGTCAACCAGCACTCTGTTCGCATCGCGATCTGCTATTGAGACCGGTTCGCTGAAATTGTCAATGCCTATCTTTTCCTCGGCGACAACGCCGTTGGCATAGTGTGAAAGAATAATGGAGCTGGCCTTTTTGCCCAGCTCCATTGCGGTTTCAAGTTCTTTTCTATACATCCGATTAAATCATATCATAACAACGCAAGCCCTAGGCTTTGCTTACAGGTTCCTGTATTCCACAGCGTGGGCACATCAGATGTAACTTGGCTGTGTCCGCCCATTTTGCCAGCGCTGAGGAAGAAAGCTCTGGTTTTTTGCTTTCGGCCTCGCCTTCATTCAGCAACCGCGAAGAAGCTTTTTCTGCTTCCTCTTTTAGTTCGCTGTGACAATGACGGCAAGACCAGCCAAAGCCGTCATTGAAAAAATGTTCCAACTGGTGCATCTGAGCTATTCGGAGTTTTAATTTCTCGTTCCGCGTCTGGACGGGTTGCCGACAGTGGCCGTGAGCCTTATAGGCATCCTAACCCTGCTGCCGGCACGATAGACCTCCGCGTTGACGGTTTCGCCGATTTGCTTTCGGTCCAATATCCGATACAGATCGTCAACATTGTTTACCTTTTCACCGTCAATTGTCATCAGGATGTCGCCTAAAAGCACCGAACCGTCAGTGTCACGCGAGAGTCCGCGAAGGCCGGCATTTGCCGCTGCACCGCCGGGTTGGACGGCTCCAATGAGAAGGCCTTCTTCAACCGGCAGCCGATAGCCGTTCGCTAACAGTTCATCGACAGCTCTCAGATCAGCACCAAGTTTTGGCCTCCTTACTTCTCCATACTGAATAAGCTGCGGGATCACACGCTTTGCTGTATTGATCGGAACAGCAAAACCAACACCTACCGATCCGCCGGCAGGCGAAAGAATCTGAGAATTGATACCGATCATCTTGCCGTATTTATCGAGCAAAGGACCGCCTGAATTTCCCGGATTTATCGAGGCATCCGTCTGGATTGCAGCATCTATCGGTCTGTCGTTGCGTGCGCGTATCGGACGCTGAAGACCGGAGATCACACCCGTTGTTAGTGTGCGGTCAAGGCCGAAAGGATTTCCTATCGCCAAGACCTTTTGCCCGACGACCAGCTTGTCAGAATCGCCAAAAGGCACCAGTGTTAATTCATTTGCCGGAGCATCAACCTTGATGACAGCGAGATCCGTGTCCGGGTCGCCACCTACGAGCTTTGCTGGATAGACCTTTTCGCCGCCAAAATTAACGGTCATCCGCTGTGCTCCTTCGATGACGTGATAATTTGTCAGGATGTGGCCTTGATTGTCGATGACGGACCCGCTTCCGTTACCACGGCCTTCCTGTATATCGCCCCACCAGTTCTGTTGATATGAGGTCGTGCTGATGAAGGCAACGCCGGGCGATATTGCCCGATAGACCTCGATATTGTTCTCTTCGTCAGTGACGAGTTTTGGGTCTGATATGTCGGGCGGGGCGGCTGTTTCGGCAAAGGTTGTCGATGACGGGTCCTTTGAGTTCCAGTAGTTATACCCTAAATAACCGAGAACGGTGAAAAGTACCGCAGCTAATCCGGTCGAGAGGGCGAGGAGCAATATCTGACGAGCAGAAAGATGATAAACAGGTTTCGTATCCATATGTATGAGCGCAACTCGGTCTTTAAGATATTAATATTACCGAATACATGATTTTGATGCTTCGAAACATCAGTTCGGTTGCGTATTGTGAATACGATTGCCTAATGACACGGGTTTCGTCAAACTTGTTTAGACGTTCAGCGGGCCGATGCGAGGGTCTCGCGGGAAATGTTCACAAGATCCAAAAAGAAATTTTCTGAAATAAGGCCGATCGCGGTCAGACCGGTGACGATGTGTATTCCCATCAGACCGATGTAAAGGACAAGAGCGATGGAAACGCCGTATTTTGCTACTTTCAGATCGCCCCATTTGAGTAGGACAGCCGCGGCCACCAGACCAATGAAAAGCTTAGTTCCAAGAAATGTGTAATCACCAATGTCGAGAAGCTTTGCCATCAGTTTATTTCCTTCCGTCGCGACCCCGCTTCTGACCCAGATAAGCGTCAGAAGAGCATCGAGGAGGTTAAGCCCGAACAAAAGAAAAGTTTCCCGAAAAAGATGCATTTCTATTCTATCGATGTAGTAAAACCGCTATCAGCTGTCTGAAAAAGATCAGATCAGTGAATTGGTCTAACCCCAAGCCTAAATTTCTGAAATAGTTAACAATATCGAGCGTTCATCGGGAACATACGACGAATGGCCATTGAAATTCAGAAATTAATTTTCTTTTTTATGATTGTAGCAGATGGTAGAATGTAAATGAAATTTATTAATTTTGTCGGCAAAGAACCTAATCGGGTATGAATCTAAGAACCAGTTCGGGTTTGAGCGGCCGATCTCGTTTGAACTATCTGAATTAATGATGTGGGGGGAACATACATATATGAAAAACTTGATCAAAACAGCACTTGCGACCGCCGGACTTTCACTAGCAGTCGTTAGTTTCGGAACAGATGTATTAGGCCAGACACGCAGACCGGCTTTGAGGACAGCCAAGAGACCGGCTGCTCAGACGGGCCAATCAGTTGCTCAGGGGACAAGGATCCGGGTGCGAATGAATGAAACATTGAATTCAAAAACCGCAAACGTTGGAGACCGTTTTACGGTGACAGTTCGCGAACCCGTCTATTCGACACGCGGGGCCGTTGTTATTCCGGTCGGCAGCGAACTGATCGGACGTGTTGATAAGGTGCAGAAGGCTGTCAAGGGCGGCAAGGTCGGAGAGATGGATGTCAGCTTTGTTCAGGTCAAACTTCCTAACGGGGTCGAGCGAGCCATCAATGGTTCGTTGACCGAACTCGTAGCCGATGACGCTAAGAGCGATGCCGAAGGAACCGCTCGCGGCGACAAGATGAAGCACAGAAAAGTGATCTTCATCGGCGGCGGCGGTGCCGGCGGCGCGGTGCTGGGAGCGGCGATCGGCGGAGGTAAAGGAGCATTGATCGGCGGCCTGATCGGCGCCGGAGCCGGACTTTTGGGTGAAAGACTTACCAAGGGCGAGGACGCTGAGGTCGAATCCGGAACGGAATTCGGTGTTTATCTGAATCGTGCGGTGACACTTCCTGTGTATGCCGCTGAGGCAGACCCTGAAGAATTTCCCGAAGAGGCTCCGAGCGGTTCGCGGACGTATGTCGTTCAGGTTGGGGACACTCTCGGAACGATCAGCCGTATGTTCTATGGAACGTCAGCACGGTATATGGATATCTATGAGGCAAACCGTCATCAGCTTTCGGGACCAAACAGCATTACGGTCGGCCAGACGCTGATAATACCGTAAGACAGATATCTTCTGTTGATAAAACAAGAACTCCGCAAATGTTGTCCTTGATCGGACGCTTTTGCGGAGTTTTATTTTGAAATGATCGCGGCTCTCAGCTAAGCGAATGGTCGTTGGCTATTTCTTTTCCGAGATGTTCGAGCCGTTTGACGACCTTTTCTATCAACCAGCCGGGAGTTGAGGCACCGGCGGTGACGCCGACCTGTTCTGCACCTATCAGATCTTTAGGGTCAATGTCGTGTTCTGTCTCTATCAGAAAGCTCTTTTCGCACTGTTCGCTGCAAACAGCCTGGAGTTTGACGCTATTTGAAGAGTGTGTCGCGCCGATGATGTAAAATACATCGACCATGCCCGCCAAAGCACGTGCGGCTTCCTGACGGTCACGCGTCGCCGAGCAGATCGTATTTATGACCTGAACCTCGTCATCCGTCTTTTCCTTTATCGCTTCGGCGGTGTCAAAGAATGTCTGGGCCTTGATGGTAGTTTGTGATACGACCAATGGCCTTCGCAAACGTGGAAGACCGGGAACCTCGGTCTCATCTTTGATAATGAATGAATGGTCGGGAGCGTAGCCTTTCACGCCGATCATTTCAGGGTGTTCGGGACTTCCCACAACGATAACGTGCCTGTCCTCGGCAGCGGCCCTTGCGGCAAGCCGCTGAACACGCGTCACAAAAGGACACGTTGCATCCACAACCTTTGAAGCCTTTTCCTTCAATTCTTCCTGCACCTGCGGTGTAACGCCGTGAGCGCGAATGACGGCGGTTTCGTTGTGTTGGATCTGGATCGGATCACTTACCGTTGTAACGCCTTTTTCACCCAAACGAAGCATCTCCTGTTCGTTATGGATGAGCGGCCCCAGCGTTCTGACCGTGTCGCCTGCCTGTACCGCGTCTTCGACCATATCGACCGCGCGATCAACCCCGAAACAGAAACCGTATTCGTCTGCAAGAAGAACTTTCATATTCGCTCCGAGCCTTACCAATAAAAGGCCAATGCTTGGAAATATTCTATCAAAAGCATGATGTAAATGAAATTTTTCAAAACTAGATCACCTGATCGGGTCTCTTAGGATGATCTCAGCGGCGGTGCGAGCGGTCATTGCGGCCTTAGGGTTTGAAGCGTGGAGGTGAGCTATCTGCATCAGAGCTTCGCCGGTGCGTGAGAGCAGGCGGACGAGGTCGCCTTCTTCTGCTTTGGTTCGTGTAACAAGCATATTCCAGGCCATTCCGCCTGCCCAGTGTTCGGCGGCACCGGCGGCTGAAAGGTTCAATTCTTCAGCCGGAGTGATACCGGATCGAAGTTCGACCTTCGCCACGTCGTAAGCCACATTCTCAAACCTCGAAACTGTGTCCAAAAGCTCATCAGAAAGATAAAGCCCGCCGAAATCGCGATCGCTGTCTGCGGCCAAGGCTGCTATCAATCCAGCCAGCGTAGCGGGTTCGAGTTCATCGAAGATCCCTCGACTTAACGCTTCCCCAACAAGCAGCGGCCGGTCGATGCGCAGGTCTGCAAGCCATTTTCCGCCTTCGGTCACTTTTTCCGCCTGTATGTCCAGAAAGCCGAAATGATCCAAAACCTTTGCACGATTCATGAAAGGTTCCCAGATCGTGTTGCGGAGAAAGCCGATATCGAGCTCTAACCTGTCCAGTTCGGCCGCATCATTTACCGTCTGCCACAGTTCCGGACTATTTGCTGACATTTCCTCTATCAGCTTGCTTAAAACCTCATCCGAACCTTCATCAGCATTGTTTGCCGAAGGCTTGGGTTCGTGCAAGGGCGGATTAGTGCCCTCCAATGTGTCGAAGAATGCTCTTTCTACTGTGTTCTCGCTTAGCCGGTACGTGTTTCCGTAAACGCGATTGACGCGTGATAATGCAAACTTTTTTCCTTGTCCGTCGTCACGCATTGCCGATACCGAATCACCATGAACGCTTATCACGAGAAAGAACCGTTTACCGCTGCGTCCCTGCGTAACGACTCTTCCCGGCTGCACATTCTCTTCCAGCCATCTTTGCCGAAGCTCCGCACGTGTTGCGGGCATTCGCTCCGTTAGCCGCTGACGAGAGCTTATCAGGCGTTCAAACCCTCGAATGTCTTCTAACGAAAGCGGCTCTCCGCTTGGAACAGACGGGGTCGTAAGGTTTTTTTCCAGAGCGGCCTGCCGTTGCCGCAGCGACGTTATCTTGCGGAGCGTATCCTGGAACGCATAACTTTTCTCTGCGATCTCACGAACCTGTTCAAAATTGCCGTAAGCGTCAAGCAGGTTGATAAGCGATGTATATGTTGAACGAAACTTGCTTTCAAGCGCATCTGGTTGCGAGCGTAAGAGCTTTGCTATCTTTTTCGGGTCCTGAAACTGTCCCGGAGCCAATATCGCAAATCCTACAAGGTCTTTTCCGCGACGGCCTGCTCGTCCTGTCATTTGCTGAAGTTCGTTTACTGTCAGGGAACGCCATCCGTCATTGCCGCGTGTGTCGGCATTGCTGATAACGACAGTTCTAGCAGGAAAATCTACACCCGCCGCGACGGTGGACGTAGCAAAGATGGCGTTCAGCAATCCGGCGGACATCATTTTTTCAATGGTGAGTTTCCATGAAGGTATGTGTCCGGCATGGTGTGATGCGACACCCGCATTGACCAGAACCTTTGCGTGTTTATGACGGCGTATCTCAGGCGACACGGCAGCCATCTGATCGAAAAGCTCCTGACGCCTTTGTGCTTTTTCATTGTCCGCCGGCTGGCGTTTATCAGCGGCAACTTCTAATGCGGATTCATCGCATTTTCGCCGCGTTGGCAAAAAGATGATCGCAGGCAAAAGATCGTAACCGCGAAGAGCGGTTATCAGCTTATGTGGGGGTATTTCTTCTTGGCCTGCCTGCATTTTCAGCATTATCGCACATTGACGCGGAAAAGGACTGCGACATATATTCATTTACACATCTCGGTGCCAATTCGTATATTTATCAGAGCTGTGAAATAGTTTTTAACTGTTCTATTGAAGATTGTCCGCTGCATATACTTGTGCTTAGTTTCATACTTCTATGGTGATCATACTGGCGCAATGTCGATGGCATAAACGGAGTAAAATATTATGAAAATAGACCGTAGGGGATTCATCGGGTCAGCAATAGCTGCCGGGACTGGAGTTGCTGCACTGTCGGGGCAGAAAGCGGCAGAAAATGCGTCGGCGTCTTCTTCTAGCCGGTCGTTTGAACTTTCTGAAATAACAGTTCGGCAACTTAGAGACGCCATGACAAAGGGCGAACTGACATCCGTTGAGATCATTTCGCTATATCTCGAGCGGATCGACAAAAGCGACGGTGCGATCAGATCCGTGGTAGAGGTGAATCCTGACGCTCTTGACATCGCCAAACGCCTTGACGAAGAGCGAAAGGACAAGAAGACGTTAGGCCCGCTTCATGGTATTCCGGTTCTTATCAAAGAAAATATTGAGACGGCTGACAAAATGAAGACCACGGCCGGGAGCCTTGCTTTGCTCGGGGCTCCGACGCCGAAAAAGGATGCTTTCATCGTCGAACAATTAAGAGCCGCCGGTGCTGTGATCATCGGAAAGGCGAATTTAAGCGAGTGGGCAAACTTTCGTTCGTCGCGTTCTATCAGCGGATGGTCGGGCCGCGGCGGTCAAACGCGGAATCCATATATCCTTGATCGAACGCCATGTGGTTCTTCGTCCGGAACCGGAGCTGGAATTTCCGCAAATATGGCAGCGGTAGGTATCGGTACAGAAACCGACGGTTCGATCATCTGTCCGTCGTCAAATTGCGGCCTTGTCGGCATCAAACCGACGGTCGGACTTGTATCGAGAAGCGGCATCATTCCTCTTGCGCATTCACAAGACACGGCCGGACCGATGACCCGCACGGTCGAAGATGCAGCAATACTTCTAGATGTTCTTGATGCGGTCGATCCAGGTGATACCGTTACGACACAGTATGGAAAACGAGGAGAAAGATCGTCATACACGCTTGCTTTACGACGCGACGGCCTAAAAGGCTCCCGCATCGGCGTAGTCAGGTCATATTGGGGACGTCGCCCTGAGGTAGATGCGGTAATGGACGCCTCGCTTGATGCAATGCGGTCCGAAGGAGCAATTCTCATCGATGTTCAGATACCGACGCTGGGAAGATTTGGCGATTCGGAATACAAGGTGCTTTTGTATGAGTTCAAGAATGGCCTGGAAAAGTATCTGAAGGAACGCGGAGCAGAACACCGCACGCTCGATGAACTGATCCAGTTCAATATAGACAATTCATCTCGCGAAATGCCTTATTTCAAACAGGAGATATTTGAAGAAGCGGCAAAACTTGGGCCATTGACCAGTGACGATTATTTAAAGGCTCTTGCAGATTGTCGCGAGAAAACACAAAAACAGGGAATTGACGCGATAGCAGATGCCCACCGCCTTGATGCGGTCGCAGCTCCCTCAAATGCTCCAGCATGGATGATAGACACCATTAACGGAGATTGCGGCAGCGGTTACATCTCCAGTTCGTCTATAGCGGCCGTTGCTGGGTATCCGAACATCACCGTTCCCGCAGGTTTTTCACGGGGTCTTCCGCTGGGTATTTCGTTTTTCGGAAAAGCTTTTACTGAGAGCAAGCTGATAAGCATAGCTTACGCGTTTGAGCAGACGACAAAAGTACGACGACAGCCGGCACTTTTACCTACTGCGAATTAGACGCTGCATTGTCCTTATTTATGATACGGTCGGCTAGGATGCGGAGACCGTCCAGAACAAGGTTTTCTTCATAGACATCGATCATCGACAGATCGTCGATCATCATCTGCCCGTATCCGCCTGTTAAAACGATCTTTGGTGAAATATTAGAAGATCCTTGTTCACTGAGTTCACGTTTTACAAGACTGATCAGTCCTTCCGCCATCGTGGCCGAGCCATAATAGACACCGGAAGTGACCGCATCTTCAGTATTTTCTCCAACGATCTTTTCAGGACGTTTTGGCTGGACCATTGGCAATAGAGCCGTGTGTGTGTGCAAAGATTCGGCAAGAAGGCGTGGCCCGGGAGCGATAACCCCGCCGATGTATTCTCCCTCTGCATTTACGGCATCGACGACCAATGCAGTACCTATACTGCATATCACAAGAGGCGAGCCGTGCTTATGCCGCGCAGCAAAAGCTCCGATCAGACGATCAGCTCCGGCATGTTCCGGCGGGTCGTACTTTATCGGCATTCCCATATCATAATCTGCATCAATAAAGACAGGGGTTACTTTGAAAAGATCTTTCGAGGCTTTTGTTAGCGTATGGTTAAGTTCGGGAACTACAGAGGCGACCATCACCAGATCTATGCGGACAAAACGCTGTTCGACATACTTCAGACGGTCAAAGAAGAGCTCTTCGGGCGAATAATCACGCCATGTAGCCACTGAAAAACGGTGAAGCAGCCCTTCAGCTTCATAAATTGCGAACTTGATGGCCGAATTGCCTATGTCGATGGCAAGCAGCATAAAGGTGAAAAGTGTAAGCGATTAAAAGTGAAAATGCGGAAAAGCAGAAAAGTGGAAATGTAGAAGGGTGAGAACTTTAATGGCAGAGAGGCGTTGCAATGCAGCAGCGACCACTGCCCGTCTCTTATACTTCAGAGGTTTTCCACCTTTTCCCTTTTTAACTTTTCTCTCTCTAACCTTGAAGGGGCAGACCATCATAAATAAGCCGCCAGCCGTTCTTCCTGCTGGTTCGGAGGCTTTTTGAGAACCAATGATGCGCGGCTTCCGGGTCGTCATACAACTGAACTGACGGCATTGCCTCGCGCGGATCTACGCGGCAGATCGCGGCCCCGGCAGATGCGCTCTTAATGCAGAGCAGAGCGATCATATCTTCTTTGCCCATGACCACTGTTCGCACCAAAAGGTCATCATCTTCCGGCTCAAAATCCTCAAAATCAGAGAATTCGTCGTCGAACTCCGCCCCAAGGTCAAAATCTTCTGCGTCAAAATCATTGCTCATAGATCAAGCTAAAAGTTACACGGTTAGACAGAAAAGTTCAATCCTTCGGCTCTTAGTTGAGTGACCTCGCCAGCCTGAATTACAACCAGGCCTTCATTAGTTTTTATGCGTAACGCTCCGTTCGCCTCTAAACCGTCGGTGATACCTGTCAATGTTTGTCCGTTTTGTGCAACTGAGACGTGTTTGCCGGAGAAATAGGTCGAGCGTTTTTCCCATTCTTTGACTATTGTTTCATGACCGTCTTTTTCATTGAACAAAACATAAAAATACGAGATGAATTTGACCAACCGCTCCGCCAATTCTTCCAAGCTGATAATGCTTTCCGTTTCGTTTTCTATTGATGTGGCGATAGCAGCTACTTCCGGAGGATAGTTTGAGGTGCGAATGTTTATGCCGATTCCGACGACCACCGCGGTTCCTTTGTCAGTCTCGGTCGTTTCTGCCAATATCCCGCTGATCTTTTTTTCGTTGACATGTATGTCATTGACCCATTTTATATCGGGTTCTATTCCGAATTCACGCAGAGTGTCGTAAACAGCGACACCAGTCATCAGTGTTATAAGCGGCAGGGATTTTGTTTCGATCTTCGGCCTCAGAATGATGCTGAAATACAAACCGGCGTCTTTTTTAGAGACCCAGACACGTCCTTGCCGACCGCGGCCCGCTGTTTGTTGACGAGCGACGATGCACAGGCCTTCATCTGCTCCAAGGCGAGCTTGTTTCAGCGCCTCGGTATTAGTGGAATCGATGATGTCGTAGGTGAGAAGCGTGATGTCCATTTGAAATCAAACTGGTCGCC
>JAHBSH010000061.1 GCA_019639215.1 Acidobacteriota bacterium | reverse complement strand
CAGGCGGCTATTTTTTCGTAAAACATCTTAGTGATAGACAGGCTGCAAAAAGAAGCACTGATCCTAAAACGTCAAGATCGGCCGATCCTAAAGTCGAAGAGCGAAAACCAGATACAGTCGACCTTAAGGTAGAATTTACCGAGGAGACCGCGAAAAGTAGATATTTCGGCACTTTTAGAAAGGCGTTGGTCACTAACATAGGTGATACAACGGCAAGAATGCCTAGCGTAGCATTTGATTTTTTCAAAGGCGACGTCAAGGTAGATTCAGACAGCTCAAAGATCGGCATACCATATATGCGGCCCGGTGAGACCTTTCCAGTATGGGTCCAGGTAAATGACAAAAAGGAATTTGATCGTGTAACGGGCATACAGGCGACGGGAGTTCGACCTGATGAGATGGGTGATAGTAAAAGATTCCTTTCACTGCCCATTGTTGGGGCAAGCCTTTCTGTGAAAGAAAGGACCTCGCTAGTAAATTTCAAGCCTGTTCGAGAAGATTTTTATGAGGTAACAGGGGTAATAGAGAACGATACGCAGGGTGTGGTCGATGTTGATATTTATGCGATCCTCTATGATAAAGAAAAAAATATTATAGGCTTTGCATCAGATTCACCTGACGAAATAAAGCCGGGACAGAAGATCCAGTTCGATATTGTGACATCAAGAAATCAGATCTTTGGTGAGGCAGCTGATTACAAGCTGATCATTATTTCAGGTGAATAGGCTAAGACCTTGACTACCCAGAGTAAAGCGATAAAGGTTATGTTCTGAAGCTGCAAGAAGCTGTTAAAACAGTGGCATAGGCCGGCTGTTTGGCTCCGTAGATATTGAAAATAGCAGTACACACAGATCTCTCGCAGCAAGTTTCTAAACCTCATTATGAATTGGAAAGATAAGGTCGTATTTCTTACTGGAGCTTCGAGTGGTATTGGCGAGGCTCTTGCACTTGACCTGGCAAAGCGCGGTGCTGTGTTGGGACTGTTGGCACGCCGAGAAGATATGCTGATGGAGCTTGCCCGAAAATGTGAGGAACTAGGGGCGACCGCGTGGGTCTTTCCGTGTGATGTCACCGATTCGACCGCTGTTCATGATGCAGCAGAGACGATGCGGCGTGATTTTGGCCACATTGACATCCTGATCGCTAATGCCGGTATCGGGGGAAACAACGAGGAGACCAGAGGCCTACAGCCCGAAGCTGTCAAAAAGGTCATAGACATCAACCTTATCGGAGCAGTCAATTCCGTCCATGCCGTGTTGCCTCAGATGCTGGAACGCGGCGAAGGGCAGCTGGTTGCCATTTCCAGTCTTGCAGGTTTTCGCGGGTTGCCGCGTTCAGCTGCCTACTGCGCCAGCAAAGCAGGAATGACGGCATTCTTCGAAAGCGTTCGATTGGACGTTCAGCATAAAGGCGTTGCCGTTACGATCATTCAGCCAGGATTCATCAAAACTCCGCTGACCGCCGGACGTGAGGCCTCAATGCCATACCTTATGGAACTCGAGGATGCATTGCCGAAGTTCATTTCAGCTATTGAGAAAAGAAAGAAATTTGCAGCATTCCCGTGGCAGCTTGCAACGCTTGTTCGTGCCGCTCGAATATTTCCGGCGTGGCTTTATGACAGCATTGCCGGTAAAGCCCGTTACCGCGAATAGAACCTCACCGCCCGAAAATGTATAATCACCTTTTTCCCCGTTCTCTCGGGTCTGCCCGCAAGATCTTGTTTTTATGAATTATATTCAGGCCATAATCCTGGGAATAGTGCAGGGCTTGACCGAGTTCATTCCCATCAGTTCAACCGCTCATCTTGTTTTTGCCAGCCGCTGGACAAATATCTATAACGGCGATCCGCAGCAGATAACTGCGACGATGGCTATCATCCAGCTCGGAACTGTTGCTGCTGTTCTTGTCTATTTCGCGTCAGACATTCTAAGCATTTCCGGCGCTTTTCTGCGTGACCATTGGAATCTTATATCGAGAAACAGGCGTGCTATTCATCATTCCGGAACCCAAGGTGTCCGTCCTATCTGGCTTTCTCCTGAATCATGGCTTGGCTGGCTGATCATCATTGGTTCTATTCCGATCGGCGTTGCGGGTTTTTGGTTCAAAGACCTGATCGAAGGCCCAAATACGAAAAACCTTTGGTTCATTGCAGTTATGCTTATTGTTCTCGCATTGCTGCTTGCATTGGCGGAAGCGGTCGGCAAACAGCGAAAAGACATCAGGCATCTTGGCATTTGGGAAGCTCTTGCCGTCGGTTTTTCACAGGTGCTTGCATTGATGCCCGGTGCGAGCCGTTCGGGATCGACCATCATGGGCGGGCTTTTTGCAGGCATCAACCGCGAGGCAGCGGCTCGTTTTTCTTTCCTGCTATCAATACCTGCGATCACCGCCGCCGGGCTGATGCAGCTTCGCGAGGCTTGGGACATATTGCCTGATGACAGCTTTATGCCGCTCCTTGTCGGAACCATCGTATCCGGTGTTGTCGGTTATATTTCTATCTGGTTCCTACTAGCTTTTCTTAAGAAAAACTCGACCATGATCTTCATTGTTTACCGCATAGTTCTTGGTGCGGTGATTCTTATTCTACTTTGGCAGGGCATTCTCAGCCCGACCGTCAACGTCTGATATCGACTATTGGAAAAACGCTGGGAAATTATAAAGCATGATCGTGCGGTCGCCGCAAAACTGGCGGACGAAACCGGATTGCGCCAGCTTACGGCCGCTCTGTTGATAAGCAGAGGAATAGATACCGAAGAAAAGGTCAGGAAATTTGTGACGCCTAGCTTGGATCAGCTTCATGATCCTTCTCTGCTTTTGGGAATGGAAAAAGCGGTGAAGAGGATAATGCTAGCCGTACAAAATGGCGAAAAGATACTCATTTGGGGCGATTATGATGTTGACGGCACGACGGGAACGGTGCTTTTACGCTGCCTGATGCGGATACTCGGAGCAAACAGCGAGTTTCACATCCCGGACCGCTTCTCTGAGGGCTACGGGCTGAATATTCCAATGCTTCAAGAGGCGAAAGCCCGCGGCTGCACTCTGGGCATCACCGTTGATTGCGGCATCAGGGCGTTTGAAGCATTAGCTTGGGCAAAAGATAATGGCCTGGACATGATCGTCACAGATCATCACCTGAGCGACGAACAGCAAGGCCAACCGCCGGCTTATGCGGTCATAAATCCGAATCAGCCGGATTGTGCTTATCCTGATAAAGACCTAGCGGGCGTCGGCGTGGCGTATAAAGTGGCTCAGGCTGTATTGCGTGAGATAGGAAAAGAAGAAAAAGCCTCGTCATTTCTCAAAATGGCCGCTATCGGAACCGTCGCCGATCTGATGGATCTTGGCGGCGAGAACCGTGCCATTGTTTCGCTCGGGCTTCGCGATCTGACAGCGACGCGAAACCTCGGCTTGAAAGCTTTGATGGAAGCGGCTGATTGCCGTTCGGATATGACGAGTTTTCATATCGGCTATCGCATCGGCCCAAGGATAAATGCCGCAGGGCGGATGGACAATGCAAAGCAGGTTGTGGAGCTTTTTGAGGCGGAAAGCTTTGACGAAGCACGCAAAATTGCAGCCGCATTGGACAGCCGAAATCGTGAACGCCAGCAAATGCAGCAGGAGATAACGGAGCTTGCATTGCTCGAAGCAGCGGAAAAGGGACAGGAAAAATTCGTTGTCGTCAGCGGCGAAGGCTGGCATCGCGGTGTGATCGGTTTAGCTGCGTCACGCATTGCTGACCGACTCTATCGCCCGGCAATAGTTCTCTCAACCAAGAACGGTGTCGCACACGGCAGCGGCCGCAGTGTAGGAAATTACCATTTGTTGAATGCCCTTGAAGGCTGCTCTGATCTTTTTGACCAATTCGGCGGCCACGCTGCGGCAGCCGGTATGAAATTGTCGTCAGATAAAATACCGGAACTCTCGCGGCGGCTTAGTGAACACGCTGAAAAGACGCTGACCGATGAGGATCTTGTGCCTGATCTTCAGATAGATGCGGCCGTTTCGACCGCGACGCTTTCGCTAGAATTGGTGCGCGAATTGAGGTTGCTGGAGCCTTTTGGAATGGGAAACCCCAAGCCAGTTTTTGCGACCGATGGATTGATACTGAGATTTGAACCAACCGTTATTAAGGACAAGCATCTGAAACTTCATCTTGGCGACAGCGAAGGGCGTCGGTTTGAGGCGATCTGGTGGGACGGTGTTGAGCGTTCAATGCGGCAAACGCTGAGGCAAGGTTCCCGCATCGAACTTGCGTATACGGCGACAGAGAATGTATGGCAGGGCAATAGCCGTCTGCAACTTGTTGTAGAGGACTTGAGAGAACATAATTGAAGTAATGTCAGCAGGAAAGACGGACAATAAGGAAAAGTTCAAGAAACGGGCGCGATTTCCGTTCTACCTGCGCATTGGCTCATTGGCACTTTTAGGGGTGGCTGTGATCTTTATTGCTATTGGGTTCTATCTTAATAGCGGAAAAGCAGAATTCAGGATGAAGGGACTTCCTGCAACGCTTTCGGAAGAGGTTGTTGCCGTCATCGAAGGTTATGAGCGGCAGGAAACCGAAAACGGACGGCTGCTTTACTCTGTCAAGGCGGATCGGGTTACCACATTTGCAGATAATCATCAGGAACTTGAGAACGTGATACTCAATGCGTATCAGGAAGGCTCTCAGACACCTGATGAGATAACTGCCAGGAAAGCGATATATGTTCCGGGCCAAGATAAGGATTTTACCGTATTTTTTGCCGGAGACGTGGATGTAAAAACCGCTGACGGCCTTTTGTTAAAGACCGATAATGCTACATATAAACGCGGAGCCGAGACCGCCGAAGCAGAAGAACACGTAGATTTTCAAAGGGATAATATTGTAGGAAGTTCGTTTGGGGCGATCATTAAGATTGCGGAAAAGAAAGTTGAGCTCTTACGTGATGTCAAGATAGAAACGTCAGGTTCACCCGAAGGACAAGGCCTGCCTTCGGGGCTGAATGTAACCGCGGGATATGCCATGTACGATCAGATACAGGATCGCATCGCCCTGAACGGTTCGGTCAACGTTATTTCATCTTCATCCAACGGAAAACTTACGCAAAAGGACGACATTCGTGCTGATCGGGCTGAACTGGAACTTAGCGTAACGGAAGCAAAAACCCGTGAGCTAAAAAAGGCAGAGCTTTTTGACAATGTCCGAATAGTTTCTGATAAAGGCGATGGTAAACCTTTGAATGTTTCGTCAGGTTACGCTCTTTATGACCGCCAGGCTGATAGGTTCGATCTAAAGAACAATGTCCATATTGTTGCGCAAGGCGAAAAAGGTCCGGCCGATATCCGAGCTTTGGCCGGTGTGTACGATCAAAGAGCAGGAAAGGCTTGGCTCGAAGGCGGTGCTGAAATAGTTCAGGGAACGGAACTGGTAAAAGGGCAGAGCATCTATGCTGAACTTTATCCTGCGAGAACGATCAAGAACGCCCGCGTTAAAGGCGAGGCTTATCTGAAACAGACCACGCCTGATCGAACGATCGAGGTCTTTGGCGATGAGTTAAGGGCATCTTTTGACGATAAGCAGCAGATGACCGCCTCTGATGCAGTAGGAAAAAGCCGTGCGGTAATGACGCCGGTCAATACGAAGGACTATTCTTCGGTCACGATGTCGGCTCCGCAAGCATTGCGTTTGATATTTGCCGGAGGCGGACGATTGGAAACCGCCACGACCGAGGGAAGAACAACTATACTCTTGTCTGCCCCGAATAGCGGCAATGATGCCAGCAGTAAAAAGGTTACGGCTGATGTTGTGAAGACGTTTTTTAATCAGGATGGAAGAACAATTCGCAGGGCTGAAGCTGTCGGGAATGCTGAGCTTGATGTCGATCCGGTCGCTGCTGTTCCGGCAAATTATCGAACGGTGATAAATGCTCCGCGATTTGATTGTGACTTTTTCCCAACGGGAAACAATGTTCGTGTTTGTGAGGCAGGCAAGAATACCAAGACTGTGAGGACGCCAAAGGTAAGTGGCCCGACGCGAGGAGTTCAAACAATTACAGCCGCGTCCCTAAATGCAGCTTTTTCAGAAAACACGCGCGATCTTGATAAACTTACGGCATCCGGCGGAACGAAATTTACTGAACTTGACCGAAACGGCTCGGCTGACAGGCTTGAATACACAGCATCTGACCGTGTTGTCAGATTGAGAGGCGGCGAGCCGACGGTCTGGGATTCGCGGGCACGGGGCAAGGCGGCCGAGATAGATTGGGACACTGCGAATCAGCGGTCATTTCTTCGCGGCGGTGCCAGCACGACCTATTACAGTGTAAAACAGACTTCGGGAGCCGTTCCTTTCTCCGGACAGAACGCCCCGGTTTTCGTTACGGCGGATTCTGCTGAAATAGACCACGCTGCCGAAACTGCTGTATATAAAGGGAATGCTCGTGCATGGCAGGATAAGAATTATGTACGTTCAGACGTTCTGTCGATACGCCAGCGTCAGGGTGAAATGAGTGCGGAAGGCAGCGTGCAAAGCATGCTGTATGACGTAGAGCGTAAACGTGACGGGAAGACGACCAGCGAACCGGTTTACGCAACAGCCGGGAAAATGGAATATAATCGTGAAGGCAACGTCATTGTCTATGAACGCGATGTAAGTATTAGGCAAGGCATCGACCGTATGAGCGGAGGCATTGCGCGGATATATCTGGACGGACGAAATGAACTTTCCCGGGCCGATCTGGAACAGAACGTGGTGATCACACAACCGGGACGACGAGCCTCAGGAAGTTTTGCACGTTACGTCGCTGCTGAAGAAACTGTTCAGCTCCGTGGCCAACCGGCTCGAATTGAAGACAGCGTCCGTGGTTCTTCGCAAGGGTCTGAGATGACAATGTATTTGCGTGACAACCGCGCCGTGGTCGATGGTAGCTCTGAAACGAATACATCCGGCCGTACGCGCACCGTTTACAAGATAAAGAATAATTAGCTCCAGCATACGTGGCAAAAGACAACAATAATCAAAAACACAATGCCTCAGAAGTATCCGCCAACTCGCATGAGTCAGGTACAAACTGTCTTACGGCTAATAATCTGCAAAAGACCTATGGCAAACGGCGTGTCGTAAATGACGCAAGCGTGACGGTTTCCGAGGGCGAGGTCGTTGGTCTACTCGGTGCAAACGGAGCGGGCAAAACCACCACGTTCTATATGATCGCCGGATTAGAACGGTCAGAGGGCGGCAGCGTTGTGCTGAATGGCGAAGATGTGACACATTTGCCGATGTACCTAAGGGCGAGGCTGGGACTCGGCTATCTTCCGCAAGAACCCTCTATTTTTAGAAAACTTACAGCGGAACAGAATATTCTTGCCATTCTTGAGACCAGAACGGGGACGAGAGCCGAACGTTTTCAGCGGTTGGAAGAGCTGTTGGAAGAATTCGGTGTCACTCACGTCCGAAAGACGCGCGGTGACGCTCTTTCAGGCGGAGAACGTCGCAGAGTTGAGATAGCGAGATGCCTGGCTTCTGATCCTAGTTACATTCTTCTTGACGAACCTTTTGCCGGTATTGATCCGCTCGCCATTGACGATATACGCGAGATAATCCTCTATTTGAAAGAACGCGGCATCGGAATACTGATAACCGATCATAATGTCCGTGAAACACTCGGAATAACCGATCGTGCATATATCATGGCCGAGGGTAAGATCCTCCGATCGGGAAGTCCTGAGGCGTTGGTCGAGGACGCTGAGGTTCGCCGGATGTATTTGGGCGAGCGTTTTACGCTTTGACAAGCAATTTTCGTTCCTAAACCCTTCACGAATTTTCCCTTTTTGTTTGAAACTCCGTATAATCAGGATTAGAAGAGCTATGGTCGCTTTATTTTTTGCGGCTTGCCCGGTCGTTTCGGAAGTTTATGTCATCGCTTAGGCTAACAACCCAACTCCAGCAAAAAATGGTGCTGACGCCGCAATTGCGTCAACGCATCGAGATGCTGCAGATGACATCGCTCGAATTGAACGAGCTTATTGAACAGGAACTTGTTGGTAATCCCATACTTGAGGAAGTGATGCCCGGTGATGAGATACAGGAGATCTCAGACAATATTCTAGATCAAAATGCCAATGGGCATCAGGATCTTGAAGCCGATAACGGGCAAGGAGCTGACGGAGAGTTTGACGCTTTTTCCGGTAGTGAAACAGGCGATTCGTCAGATGACAGTTTTAACGGTTCTGATCCTATGGATGGCGGCACCGATCTCTCAGATACAGCGGATGAAGGCGGTCGTGAAAGTGAAGATTCGTTTGACGAGATAGATTACGGCAGGGAATTTCAGGATTACCTTGATCCCGGATATAAAACTCAGGAAATAGAATACAAGGACGACGCGCCGAGCTTCGAGCAGTTCCTTTCTCATCAACAGTCATTGAGCGAGCATCTGGAATGGCAGCTCAATATGCTCGAATTGTCTCAAACTGTCACTAACGCCGCTATATGTATTATCGGCAATCTGGACGGTGACGGCAGACTTGGGGCGACGGTCGATGATATTGCACGGCTGGCAGGCTGTTCGCCTGAAACCGTCGAAAGGGCTCGACGTGAAGTGCTTGCACTTGATCCCGTCGGCTGCGGAGCGTTTGATGTACGTGAATGCCTTATAGCACAGCTTGAAAGTGAAGGTGAGGGCGACAGTCTGGCAGTAGAGCTGATAAAGAATCATTTTGAGGATATTCAGCCTCATCGCCTGCAGCATCTCGCCAACGCAACCGGTAAGGATATCTATGTTCTCGACCGTGAGATCGCTAAGATAAGGGTTCTTGATCCCTATCCTGGCCGACGATATGCCAACGAAGATGCTGTATTTGTTGCTCCCGAAGTTTACATCGAAAAGATAGAAGAAGATTACGTGATCTATTTTGCTGATGACGGAAGTCCTCGATTAAGGATAAGTCCTACATATCACAAATTGCTTGGAAAAGAAGAAACTTCTAAAGAAGCTTCTGATTTCATCAAGGAAAAAGTGCGTTCGGCAGTCGATCTGCTGCGGAACATCGAACACAGACGACAGACCATATACCGCGTTGTTGAATGCATTGTTGATCGTCAACGTGATTTTCTTGATCGCGGCGTGGAACACATCAAACCAATGATGCTGAAGGATGTTGCGGAAGATATCGGAATGCATCTTTCGACCATCTCGCGTGTTGTGAACCGAAAGTATGCCCACACCCCGCAAGGCGTTATCGAACTCCGCAGATTCTTCAGCGAAGGAATGATGAATGAGGACGGCGAGGAAGTTTCGACCCGCATTCTCAAACTAAGGATAAAGAAACTGGTCGAGGAAGAAGACAGCAAAAAACCGCTGACCGACGAACAGATAGTAAAGATCTTGAGCAAGGAAGGTGTTAAATTGTCCCGTAGAACGGTCGCGAAATATCGCGACCAGATGAACATACCCGGTTCGCGCGAACGCAAGACCGTGATCTGAAATGTTGTCTGATGCCCCGGATGTCCTGGGTTAAAATATACAAGGTGGAGAATATGAAAATAGAATACACTGGCCGTCATATTGAGGTAACGCCGGCTCTTCGCAAACACGTTGAGTCTCATTTCGAAAGGATCGAACATTTGTTCAAAGGCAAGCGGGCCCAAGCACACGTGACCATTGAGGTCGAACGAGGAAGACATAAGGCAGAAATAATTGTTAAATGGCGTAGTGATGTGCTTTCCGCTACGACCACGGATGCTGATATGTATCTGTCTCTGTCGCGCTCGGTCGATAAGATAGAACGACAGGCATTGAAACTGAAGAATAAAGTTATCGACCGTTCGCACAGGGCGGTAAAGGCAGGAGCAATAGCTGAAAGATCATCAGATGTGAAACCGTCTCCGTCAGGACCAAAGATCATTAAGACGCGCCGATACGCTGTCAAACCAATGACTCCTGAAGAAGGAGCTATGGAATTGAGCGGTACAGATACTTCTTTCCTAGTTTTTCGCAATGCAGATACTGATCGCATATCGGTCATTTATACGCGAAAGGACGGTAATTTTGGACTGATAGAACCGTAAACCAATGATCGAACCAATTGTCACTGAGGAAAAACAAGTTTCAGTGGCGGAATTCTGCCGCCTTGCCGAATCGTCCATAGGCATTGATGTAGCTGCGGGTCGAGGCGGTTTAGAAACCCGTTTTATCTCTTCTGACAGAGTGCAGAAACTTGGACTCGCACTCGCCGGATTTAACGACTATGTTCGTCCGGGACGAATTCAGATGATCGGGAACAATGAGATAAAGTTCCTGGAAAAAATGGATTCGGAAGAGCGTGAGGCGGCTTTCAAAAAGCTTGATCTTCAAAGGACCCCATGCGTTCTTGTGACCAAAGGCCTTGAACCGCCGCTCGAACTGAAACGAATAGCCGACGACATCAATGTCCCCGTGCTCGCGACAAAATTGGTCAGTTCTCAGGCGATAAATCTTACTACTGAGTTGCTAAGGGAACGGCTTGCACGTGAGATCATGATCCACGGTGTATTGATGGAGATGGGCGGCATTGGTGTGTTGATAACAGGCGAATCAGGCATCGGAAAATCCGAAAGTGCTCTTGACCTTATCACTCGCGGCCATCGTCTCGTGGCAGATGATGCCGTCTGTGTCCGGCGGATAGGCAGCCGGTTGTTCGGTACGTCGCCAAAGATGACATTCGAGCATCTTGAGATACGAGGACTTGGGATCGTCAATGTTCGCGAGCTTTTTGGTGTGGCAGCCGTTTGCGAGAACATTCCGATCGATCTCTTTATAGAGTTTCAGCGTTGGGATGATGCAGGCGCAATTGATCGGATCGGCCTCGAACAGCTGGAGCAGGAACTTTTAGGCGTCAGCAGACGCAAATTTGCACTGCCGGTTCGCCCCGGAAGAAATATCGCAACGCTGGTTGAGACAGCTGTAAAGATATTTCTGACCCAAAATGCAGGTTTCAACGCCGCCGCAGAAATGTTATTGAAACATTCTCAAGCGGTAAGCAGTAACAGCAACGTTTAGCTTTATCCTATTCCACTAAAAAAATATACGCTGACCATGGTTAAACGAAAACGCGAACAGCCGTCTCAATCGAGGCTCGTTATCATTACAGGCCTTAGCGGATCTGGAATGAGTTCGGCGACGAATGCATTTGAAGATCTGGGTTACTTTTGCGTCGACAATCTACCGCTCACAATGCTGTCCACCTTTTCGCGTTTGATGGAATCGAACGAAGAGGACGTTCATGCGATAGAAAAAGCAGCACTTGTTGTGAACATACGCGAGCGGCAATTTCTCGCCGAATTTCCGACCGAGATAAAGACGCTTAAAAAGAAAAAGATACCGGTATTCGTAGTTTTCTTTGAGGCAGCTGATGAGGTCCTCCGTCAGCGGTTCTCGGAAACAAGGCGGCCGCACCCTGCTGATACAGGGCAAGGTCTTTTAAGAGCGATCCGTCGTGAAAGAAAGGCAATGATGGCGATACGGTCAATGGCCGATCTCATAGTTGATACGTCAGACCATACCGTTCATACGCTTCGCCGCTACATACTTCAGCAGTTCGGCCACAGTGAAGAGGCTACGCCTTTAAAGGTTCAGATACTGAGTTTCGGTCATAAATACGGCACTCCGAGGGATGTTGACCTTATGTTCGACGTTCGGCATCTTCCAAATCCTTATTTCGAAAAGGAACTGCGGCACCTGCCCGGTGAGGACCCTAAAATTGTCAGATACCTCAGCAAAAATGCAGACGTTGCTGAGACGCTAAATAGATTCAGTGACCTGCTGACATATCTTCTTCCGTTCTATAAACGCGAGGGAAAATCGTATCTGACCATCGGTATCGGCTGTACAGGCGGCCGCCACAGATCGGTCATGGTTTCCAATGAACTGAGAAAACGTTTGAGGAAAAGCGGATTTGATGTTTCGGTCGTTCACCGTGATATGCAAAAATAGGAACAATGAAAAAGATCGGCGGAGTGATAGTTTCTCATGGACAGGTAGCGACCGAACTGCTTGCAGCAGCTGAGGCCGTCGTGGGTGAGCTTGATCACATTACGGCTGTTTCAATAGGCTGGCATGATGATGTTGACCTTGCCAAAAAAGAAATAGAACGGGCTATTGAAAAGGTGTCGTCCGGAAACGGTGTTCTGCTGATGACCGATATGTTCGGCGGAACACCTACCAATATCTCGGCTATGTTCCTTAAGAAGGATGAGGTTGAGATAGTGACCGGCGTTAATCTGCCGATGGTAATAAAACTTGCTTCTCATGCAGGAGAATCATCCCTTTCAGAAATAGCAAAACTGGTGGAAGAACAGGGGAAAAGGTCGATCTACAGGACGGCTGCTCTGTTGGAACCCCAAAAATAGAATTAGCTTGATAGAAGAGACTCTAACCGTTGTCAATCCGCTTGGCCTGCATGCAAGGGCTGCCGCTCAACTTGTCCGGCTTGCCTCAGCGTTTGAAAGCAAAATGATAATCTCTCGCTCTATGACAGAGTTTGCAGACGCTAAATCGATACTCAGTATTTTGGCTATGGCAGCAGGAATGGGGACAGAGCTTACATTGAGGGTTGAAGGGCCTGATGAGCAACTCGCGGCAGACGCCATCCGCGATCTGTTTGCGGAAGGTTTTGGAGAGATCTGACCACTGTATGGACAATAACGAATTTCCGGGAAAAGGAAAACATGTGACCATCCTCGGTGTCCCTTTGGGATATGGGGCTGCGAAGATGGGCAGCGAGTTAGGGGTCGATGCGATGCGGCTATCTCGCATCCGTGACAAACAGCTCCATGAACACCTAGCCGATCTGGGCTACAACGTAAATGATGCCGGAAATGCGGAGATCATAAAACCCGAAAAACTTGCCGATCCCGAAGACAAGACAAAGTACCTGAAAGAGATACTCGCATCTTTTGCAAATGTTTCAACGGCTCTCAAAGCCATACTGGCTACCGGTTCGATCCCAATAATCCTTGGCGGTGACCACAGTATAAACAGTGGCACTTTCTCAGCCATAGCCTCTCACTTCAGGGAGCAAGGCGAGGAGATCGGCTTGGTTTGGTTCGATGCTCACGCTGATATAAACACCCCTGAAACGACCATGTCAGGCAACATACACGGTATGCCGATGGCCGCGATACTTGGTAGAGGAGCCGCTGAACTGGTTAATCTTGAAGGTTATTCGCCAAAGATAAAACCGGAATATCTGGCACATATAGGCGGGCGTGATTTTGATCCGGCTGAAAGACGTGCTGTTCATGAACTCGGCCTCCGCGATAACTTTTTCACCATGAGCGACATTGATCGCCGCGGAATGATGGCGTGTGTGACCGATGCGATCGCCATTGCCTCCAAAGCTCCGGGCGGTTATGCGGTCACTTTTGATGTCGATGTTCTCGATCCGCGTTTTGCTCCCGGTTCCGGCACTCTAGTTCGCGGCGGCATCACATATCGTGAGGCTCATCTTGGTCTCGAGGCCATCGCAGAACACGGCGGAATGCGTTCGTTTGAGATCGTGGAGGTTAATCCGCTGCTGGATCGTTCGAACATAACCGTTTCGCTTGCCTGTGAACTTATCCTTTCCGCATTCGGCAAAACCATTCTTTAGGCCTGTTGACATCTCAAGCCAAGCTTTCCGCGTCATATTAGAATAAATCGTGTCCATCGTGCCGTGAGGCGGTATAATGGTACAAAGCCTTTGGCTTTCCGGAAAATGATCTCAGACACTCTTTTTCGTAGTCTTTCATATGCCGTTGTAGCTTGCGGAGTGATCTCATTGTGCGTTTCCGGAGGAATAGGTGTGACTGGAGCTGCCATTTTCGGGGTTATGATGGCTGTCGCATGGAAGCTTGAAAACACAAGGTTTCAGCTTTCGGAATTTCTGGGAACTGCTTTTGTCATACTTGCCATCCCTGTGTTTTTTCTCCTCTGGCGATACAGGGTTTTTGATACATCAACTGCGGGCTCAGCTCTTCCTGGTATTCTTGCCCGAATGATATTGGCTTTGTCTGCGATCAAACTCCTTCAGAAAAAGGCTGACAGAGACTGGGTATTTTTATATGTGATGTCATTTTTTGAAGTGCTGCTCGCCGCAGGCATCACCATCAGTGCTCTTTATCTTGGCAGCTTTATTCTCTTTGTTCTTGCAATGGTCTCGACCATTATTCTTTTTGAGATGCGAAGAACCGAGAGTACGATCACAGCGTCGATCCCATCAGAAGAACGTGGCGAAAAGCTAGCTAAACCCTTATCGATCTCGCGCAGGCTGCCGGTTGTTTCGGTCTTGCTTATAGCAGGAATGATCGCTGTGGCAATGCCGATGTTCTTTCTGCTGCCGCGTGTCGCCGGAGCGGGAATAGGCGGAAATCAGAGCCGCTTGTCGACAACAACTGGCTTTTCGGATACGGTCCGCCTCGGCGGAATAGGTGAGATCCAGCAGAGCGATGAGGTGGTGATGCGTGTTCGTATTGACCGTTCCGGCATGGGAAACTCCCCTTTACTATGGCGCGGCATCGCTCTTGATCGATTTGATAATCAATCGTGGCGGCGTTCACGAGTGAATTTCCGCGATGTTTATGAACGCGGCCAGCGTGATCTGATACAGCTCGGGTATGCCAGAGATCAGGCAGGCCTGCGGATACAAACCTTTTATCTTGAGCCGATGGAAACGCCGGTGCTCTTTGCTTTGCCCAAAGCTGTCGGCATTCAGGGGAATTTCCCCGTTCTTTTCAAGGACAGCTACGATTCTGTCTCGTTTCCACGAGTTGGAGAACGTATATCCTACAAGGTGCTTTCTGACGTATCACTCCCTGAGCCTGATGTGCTTAGGGCAGACGGGACAGCCTATCCATATGAATATAGAGATTACCTTCAATATCCACGCGATCAGGATGAACGCATATATGATCTGGCCCAGAAGGTGATAGGCGACGCCGATAACCGCTATGATGCGGCGGTGGCTACCGAACGATTTCTGCGAACAGAATTTGGATATACGCTTGCGCAAAAAGCTGGCGGTGACCAGCCATTAGCAGATTTTCTGTTCAATGTTCGTGAAGGACATTGTGAATATTTTGCGACGGCCATGGCGATA
This sequence comes from Acidobacteriota bacterium, assembly GCA_019639215.1. Classification (GTDB taxonomy): domain Bacteria; phylum Acidobacteriota; class Blastocatellia; order Pyrinomonadales; family Pyrinomonadaceae; genus OLB17. Next base: position 5,303 of record JAHBSH010000061.1, on the reverse strand, counting down.
ATGCTTCGCACACAAGGCATTGCAACCCGTGTCGTCAACGGTTTTCAGACAGGGGAATATAACGAGACCGCCGATGTGTATGTTGTCCGTCAACGCGAGGCTCATTCATGGGTAGAGGTCTATTTTCCCGATGAAGACGTCTGGGTTCCGTTCGATCCGACGCCGCCTGCCGGTCCCGGATCAGAAGGTGCCGCCGGAGGTTTAACGGAACGTGTCGGCAAATATCTCGAGGCTCTTGAGATGTTTTGGATACAATATTTCGTCGCGTTTGACAGTCAGGAGCAGAGATCGCTTTTTACATCGGTCAGGCGCGGTGTCTCGCAATATAACAATAGTTTGGCGACGGCGGCTAACGACGTCGTCGATTCGATATCTGCGTGGTGGGCGGAGGTTCGCGGCGATCACGGCATGGCGTCCAGCCTGACGGCAATTGGTTTTGGCGCATTGGTAATGGCCGCAACTATCATCCCGACCATTTTTCTCATTTGGTTGTTCAGACGCGTTCGCTCGCTTTCATTGTGGCAACGACTGCGAAAACGTTTTCTTGGAGAAAGGGAATCGGTCGTCGAATTTTACTCACGGCTTCTGGCAATACTTGACCTGAAAGGCATCAGGCGTGAACCGCACCAATCACCAATGGAGTTTGCTTATGCGGTTGGAATGCCAGAGGTAATAAAGATCACAGAAAGCTACAACAAGGTTCGCTTTGGCGGACGGGAGCTTTCACGGAATGAGAGCGAAGAGATAAAGAGCTGGCTTGATGAAATGGACAAGAATAGAAAGGCGTCAGATCAGTAACGTCCTCGACATTTTGCCTCGCATTTGTCAGACTTAATCTTTTTGCTCGTGACAGGTATGAAGAAAGTAGGGTTTGTCAGTCTTGGGTGTCCCAAAAATCTCGTTGACAGCGAGGTTATGATGGGAACACTGGAACAGGCTGGCTGGGAAATAACAAACAATGCAGACGAAGCGGAAACGGTCGTCGTGAATACGTGCGGCTTTATCGAATCCGCAAAGCAGGAATCTGTCGAAGCGATACTTGAGGCAACACGACTAAAAGAGGGCGGAAAAGCGAAGAGGGTTGTGGTAGCGGGATGTTTGGTTGAGCGTTATCGCGACGACCTGATGAAGGAACTGCCTGAGGTTGATGCCTTTATCGGTACCAATGAGATCAGCCGCATTTTGGAAGCGGCGGATGATAAGAATAATTTTCGGGAATTGCCGCTGTTGCCGATAGGTAATAAGACAGCGACATATCTTTACGATTTTGACTCGCCGCGTCACCGCGCCACCGATTCGCACACGGCATTTATAAAGATCGCAGAAGGATGTGACCGTCCTTGTGCGTTTTGCTCGATTCCGGGAATGCGCGGGTCATTTCGGTCAAGGCGATTTGGGTCGATATTGAAAGAAGCGAATGACCTTGCCAAACAGGGCGTCAAGGAACTTGTGCTTATCGCTCAGGATTCATCCAGATACGGAGAAGACCTAGGTGAGGTTGACGCTTTGGCAGCACTTATCAGAGCTCTTGGCGAAATAGATGAGATCGAGTGGGTGCGTGTGATGTATGCCTACCCGACGCATATCTCAGATGCGTTTCTCGCTGCGATAGCGGAGACGCCGAAGGCCGTAAAATATCTGGATATGCCTTTGCAGCACGCATCGCGAAATGTCCTGAAGCTGATGAAACGCGGCGGCACACGTCAATCACTTGAAAAGCTTATCAACCGTGTTCGAGAAAAGGTTCCCGGCATAACGATCCGCACGACCTTCATCACCGGTTTTCCGGGCGAGACCGAAGAGGATTTTGAAGAGCTAATGGAGTTCATAAAAAACTGCCGCTTTGATAACGTCGGCGTTTTTACATATTCCGATGAGGAAGGTACGCCTGCCTTTGATCTGCAGGACAAGGTCGATGCCCGAACGGCAAAACGCCGTCGAACGACTCTGATGAAAGAACAGGCGAAGATAAGCAAGCAGCTTAACAAGGCAAAGATCGGCAAAACATTTCCTGTGCTTTTCGAAGGGCTTTCAAAGGAATCTGACCTGCTTTTTCAGGGAAGGCTTCAAGGGCAAGCTCAGGAGATCGACGGATATATTCTGATAAACGACATGCCCGAAGATCTCCAACCCAAGATCGGCGAAATATACAACGTAAAGATCAACGAAGCATATGATTACGATCTCGTCGGAGAGATCGTCTGATCTTCTTGTTAATACCTTTGTGGCGACTTAGGCATCTGCAGATAAAGCAAGGCTACTTGGTAATAAAGACTTTCCGGGATCAATATATCGTGGATTCTTAGATCAAAAATTCTTGCAGATGTGAATCGTTTTCGATATTCCTCATAAGGCCTTATCATATTATCCATAGTTATGATAACGCTTCGTTTAGGCATGGTCACGGGATTTCCGTTAGGTCCGCCTCCTTTGGTCGCAATAAGTTTTTTTATCGGGTTCGGCAATTCATCTTCGTCATATTCCTCATCACCAAGGCCAAAATCTAGCACCCATTTTCCATTCTTTCGTGCTGCCCAGATGGTGCCGCTTTCACCCAGGCCGGGTACTTTTTTCACCTTTAGCTTTAACTTCATTGATTCGCCGTCAGTTTCCAATACTAACAGCGCATAGTTATTGCCTTCATAAGCTTCGTCAAATCGTTCCTGATCTCCCATCGGTTCTCCTCCTTATGATCGTCAAAGACAACCATATAATGCTCGGTTGAGGTTGATTGCAGATGTTTGAAAGGAGTGTTCAGAGATCCAGCTAAGCCTATTGCTGGTGCCGAAAGATATTCACTTTCAACGATCCGCCCTAATGAAAGCACGACGATTAGAGAGGATCGTTTTTGCGGGTTTTCGATCGATAAAACTACGACGGGGAATCGGAGCTTACAGTGTTCAGTCGAGGATCGACTGATAGATCAATGCTCTGAGCTTGCCATAATCATCGATGCTTCCTGCGGGGATAAGCTGGGTGAAATAGACGACGACCAGCTTCTCCTTTGGATCGACCCAGTAGTTTGAGTGGTATGCGCCGCCCCAGCCATATTCGCCGATGGAGGACGGGACCCCGCGAGAGCCAACATCTTTTGTGACAGAGAAGCCGAGGCCGAAGCCCTGCCCTTCGCTGCTGTACGGAATGCTGCGGAGGTGGTCAACGGTCATCAATTCGACCGATTTGCGGCTAAGTATCCTTACGCCGTCAAGTTCGCCACCGTTGAGTGTCATCTGCAGAAATCGAAGGTAATCCGTCGCGGTCGAAAGAAGTCCTGCACCGCCGGAAAAGCTCTTTCGCGGGCCTGTCAGATAACCACCCTGGCCGATCATCTCGCTTTTGTCGGCTGTTCTTTCTATCTTGCCGTCAGTTCGTGCCGAATACACGGTTGTCAGTCTGTCCTTTTTTGCTTCCGGCAGATAGAAATGAGTGTCGTGCATTTTCAGCGGCTCCAATATCTTTTCGCGCAGAAAAACATCCAGTGTTTTACCGCTCGCCTTTTCTATGACAACGCCGAGAATATCTGTTCCGTATCCGTAAACAAATCTTTCACCCGGCTGTGCGTCCATTGGCAAAACACCCATCCGTTTGATCGTTTCAGCTATCGGCTCATCACGGTCGGCGAAATACCATCCGGTTATACCGGCTTCCTTCCATTTATCTGCCGCAGGGCCACCGCCGTAACCAATGCCTGCCGTATGTGTCAGCAGATCGCGGATCGTTATTTGCCGCTTTGCTTTTACAACATCATAACCGCCGCCTTCTTTCGGTACGGCAACGGTGCTGTTCGCAAATTCGGGAATGTATTTTGAAACAGGATCGCTTAATAGAAGCTTGCCTTCTTCCTGCAAGATCATTATGCCGACGCTTGTCAGAGCCTTTGTCTGAGATGCAATGCGAAAGATAGAATCTCGCTTCATGGCTTTTGCTGTTTCCTTGTCGCTGTATCCGAATGAATGCTCATAGACCAGTTTGCCGTTACGGGCAACCATTACTACTCCGCCTGCAAGCCGCTCATCTGTCGCATATCCATCAAGCACATGTGTCAGACGGGAAAGCCGTTCGGCTGACATGCCGACCGTTTCGGGGGCGGCTCTGTCAATTGTCTGCGAAAAATGTGTGATCTGCAGAACAAAGATTGCTGTTAGCAGAAGAAATACACGGAAAGGTCGATCAAGTTTAAATATCATGGTTTTTCAAATCTGTCGTAAAGCCATACTAAAAGCAAGGCAATTGCCGCCGGAAGCCCCTGTGTGAACATGATTGATGTTTTTGCGGTCAAGCCGCCGAAGATGCCTGCGATAACGACGCACAAAAGGAAGAATATCTTTATATCGCGTCTCCCGGCCAGAAGTCCCCAGATCAAGCCCGCTGCCAGAAAGCCGTTATACAAGCCCTGATTCGCAGCTAAAGTCGCCGATGATGCTGACATTTCCGGCGTCATTCCGAATATCCGCTGTCCAATCGGATGATCCCAAAAGAACATCTCCAGGATGAGAATGCCTATGTGTTCGAGTGCCACCAAAGCGGTCAATATTGCGGCTAATAATTTCATCAGTTTATTTTTCCAACACGTGAAACATGATCTTCCGGTTTGGTTGGCATAACCTCTTTGCGACGTTTCTTCTTTATCCGGGTAATAATATTACATTTTGTTTGGCTCAAAAAGTCTGATCAGCGTATCAACATCGCCTTTCGAACGCACGTATCGCTGTAGGATCAGGCTGTATTGAGTCGGCATCGTATGGTAAATTGTATTTAGTGATGACCAAAGCCCTATTCAACATTGCTGTTCTACTTATTCTTTTTCCGTTGGTTGTTTTCCCACAGAATCCATCGAAATGGAAACTGGAAGCAGACGGATCGGCTTCCGGCTTTAAGACAGGGCAGGAGTTCAAAGCAAAGTTGTCGGTAGAGGTTGAAAAGGGATGGAACCTCTATTCGCTTGATCAGCCAAAAGGCGGTCCATACGCAACAACCATCAAGGTCGCAGAAGATTCTCCATTCGAGATAGTCGGCGAGATAAAGGCACCCGAGCCAATCATAAAACCCGATCCGAATTTCATTATTGACGGCAAACCGCTGATCTCACGTTTCTATCAGGAGCGAGCGACATTTGAATTAACTGTCAAGCCTAGCAGAGATGCCGCACCGGAAGATCTTAAGTTCGATGTGCGGTTTCAGATCTGCAATGATTCACTGTGTCTACCGCCGAGGACTAAGCGCGTTTCATTCAGCGGTGAAGAAGATGTAGGTCGGCGAAGTTTTGCTCAAACCACTGATGCGGGATCGGTGGAAAACTCTTC
>JAHBSH010000060.1 GCA_019639215.1 Acidobacteriota bacterium | reverse complement strand
GGCTTAGAAAGGAAAGCTCGACCGAACATGTTCCTATCATCATGCTGACCGCAAAGGCCGCAGAGACCGACAAGATCGCGGGGCTTGAGATCGGAGCTGATGATTATATCGTCAAGCCATTCTCGGTAAAAGAGGTAGTTGCCCGTGTCAGGGCAGTGCTTCGCCGTGCGGAAAAGGAAGTTCCGCCAAAGTATGAGGATGGTCGGCTTACGGTTGATTTTGAGGATATGCGCGTCACATCTGACGGTGAGGATGTTAAGCTCACACGCAAGGAATTCTCCCTTTTGGAGCACCTCATAAAGAACAGCGGACGTGTGGCCACCCGCCAGCAGTTGTTGGACAATGTTTGGGGATACAGTTATTTCGGTGATACCAGGACGCTGGATGTACACATTCGCAGGCTGAGGCAAAAGATGGACGAGTGCGGCGGATGTATCGAAACAGTTGTCGGTGTCGGTTACCGTTTTATTGGTTGTAAATGAGATCACCTTCACATATCGGAGCTTTTCAGGCTGGCTATCGCCAGCAGATGATATCCGGGTCTATATTTCAGAGCATCATCAACGCGACAAGAGAGGCTGTCGTTCTGGTTGATAGATCTTTGCGTGTGGCGGCCGTTAATAATCATGCTCTTGCTGCGTTTTCGCGTGAAAATCTCCCATTGGTAGGCAGCCGTCTGAGTGAAGTGATCCGTGATGCGTCTTTGCATGAGGCATACAGCCGAACACTAGAAAACAATATTGCTTCTGATGTCCGGTTGGAGATCATATCGGCAGAGCCCAAGGCATACGATATTCATATAGAACCTCTCGAAGTGGAGGGTTCGCTTTATGCCGTAGGCGTCTTTTATGACGTGACCAAAATAGAGAATCTGGAAAAGATGCGTCAGGCTCTTCTGTCAAATCTGTCACATGAACTCCGAACTCCGCTAACCTCGATACTCGCTTATGTTGAAACACTAGAGGATGGAGCGATCGATGACCGCGAGAATAATCGCAGATTCCTCGGCACGATCCGTAGAAATGCAGAAAGGATGCATGAACTGATCTCTGATATTCTCGAACTTTCGTCCATCGAATCGGGAAATGTTTCAATAGAACCAAAACATGTGCGTTTAAAAAATATGGTCGATGAGGTATTTGAGGATCTTTCGTCCAAAGCCGCTGAGCGTGACATCGGACTTATAAATGACGTCTCTGCAGATTCATCAGCCTACGCTGACCCAATGCGCTTAGAGCAAATGCTCACCAATCTTATAGACAACGCCATAAAATTCAATCGTCCGGCCGGAACTGTGACAGTAGGTTTTCAGGAGAACGGTCCGGTCGGATCAATAGCCATTACTGACACCGGTGAAGGCATAATGTCTTCACAGATACCGCGCATCTTCGAGCGCTTTTACCGCGTCGACCGCGGCCGCACACGCGAAATAGGTGGAACGGGCCTCGGCCTGGCAATAGTAAAACACCTTGCCCGCCTGCATGGCGGCAGAGTAACCGTCTCATCGGTGCTGGGCAGCGGCACAACATTCACGCTGGAACTTCCTAAGCCGTGATCACCTATTGAGCTTCCAGTTCATTTTTCTACCCATTTATAGGCCGTTCGTGCTAAAATGTAATCTATAGAACCGAATCAATCCCGGAACAGAGAATTTGTTGCCCGCATATCTGTTCATTGGCCTTCTCCAAATCTTCCAAGGAGTGGAACTGTTATGGAATTGAGTATAGGGCAAAAGGTTGCGTATCCCAGCCAGGGTGTTTGCAGGGTCGAGCAGATAGATAAGAAACATATCGGCGGCTCAGCGATGAAATGCTACCTATTAAGAGTTCTTAGCGACAACTCCACCATTCTGGTACCGACGGAAAACGCTGAGAGCGTCGGAATCCGTCCGATCATATCATCCATACAGTGTAAAAAGCTTATTAAGAAATTGTCTGCAGATTTTGATGCGATCTCCGCTGACTGGAAATCCCGCTCGCGCGAATTCACCGAAAAGCTCAAGTCCGGCGATGTGTTCCAAGCTGCCGATGTGTTAAAAAAGCTTACCTTCCTCAGCCACGAAAAAAGGCTTTCTTTTAGAGAACAAACACTCCTGGATAAATCAAAATTCCTTATCCTTTCCGAGGTGACAAATGCCGAATCGACCGATGCGGAAGCATTGTCTGCGGAAATAGACAAACTCGTCGAACGAGCCTGCCGCAAACATCTTTCGATCCAAACTTCGGTGTTATCTTCAGTAGTTCACTGATCTTTCTTGTAGCTTGTTCTGACAACCGTTTTGATGTTGCCGCGAACATGAAAGTCGCCTTCGAGTTCAACCTCGAGCGGGTCGCAGGCTTTTACAAAATCGTCAAGAATGATGTTTATGACGTGTTCATGAAAGACCTTGACCTCGCGGAAGGAATTTATATAAAGCTTGAGGCTTTTTAGTTCGATGCATCGTTCATTCGGCACATATTTGAGCTTGATCACGGCGAAATCGGGGAAATCTGAGAACGGACATATCGCCGTAAATTCCGGGATCTCAAAATCTATCCATATACGGCTGCCGGGAAATTCATAGCCGAATGTGTCCAACGGAAAAAGCCCCATTTCTTCACGGGGCGTAGATCTTATATCCAGTCCTTGCTGATTTTCAGGTTGCAGGTTCATTGTGTCTGATATTTTGTTTTTAACGTTAATTTCTTTCTACTTAGCTGATTTGCTCCGCCAATGTCATAAATTCCTATGCCGGACATTTCTTCGATCAAATGTAAGAATATCTCAGCTGTCGCTTTTGCGTCATCGCTTGCACGATGATGATTGACCAGATCTATCGAGTAATGTCTGGCGACCGTGTTCAGTTTGTGATTCTCTATCTGCGGCAACAGTCTCCGCGACAACTTGACCGTACAGAGCGTTGGGTTGCCCAAACGATAATCTTCATAAACACGTCCGATCTCATGATCCAAAAATCCCATGTCGAACTGTGAATTGTGAGCAACTACAACCGCATCGCCTATAAAACCGAGCAGATCATCGGCTATTTCGTTGAAACGCGGAGCATCACGAACCATCTCATCGCTGATACCTGTCAGGGCCGTTATAAAAGGCGGTATTGGCGCTTCCGGATTGACCAGTGTCCTGAACTCATCTGCGATGACCCCGTTTCTGATCGAGTAAGCCCCAATCTCAGTTATGCGGCAAGGCGGAGCTTTGGCTCCGGTCGTTTCCAGATCTATTACGACAAACTCCGCATCTGAAAAACGAATTCCGTCTCTATTTCTTTCAGTATAGACAACGTCATCTTTCTGAAGTGTAAGGCGAGTATCGCGTTCAACCAGATCAGCAACAAGCTTTTTTGCAAGTATCGGATCGGGCTTTCTGATCCTCATCACGCGGTCAACAAGCTTTACCGCCGGCGCACGCCCGCCCGACAATGCCAAAAGTCTTATGGCATCTTTTATAAGTATGGAATCAGATATTAGATTCGGAAATGGCGGCATACTATAAATATTCTATCTCCAAAATGTCTATCCGCAAGGCGTCCGGCAAAGTTCCGTCTGCCCGCATTGGGAACTTATGAGCAATTTTGGCATAATTTCCTTTCCGGGTTTGGCTTATTTATCATTGCCTGCCTTATCGGAAACCGTATATGACGGAAGATCAGATCTTACAACTATTTCGTGACCGGGACGCCTTGCTTGAGGGTCACTTTGTCCTTTCCAGCGGACTTCACAGCCCAAAATATCTGCAATGTGCACTTGCTTTGCAGTATCCGGCTGATGCTGCCCGTTTTGCCCACATGACCGCAGACAAATATCTCGACGCGGGCATTGAAACGGTTGCATCGCCGGCGATCGGCGGACTGGTTTTCGGCTATGCGGTCGCAGCGGCTCTTAATGTACGTTTTATCTGGACAGAACGGCAGAACGGCGTAATGACGCTGCGTCGCGGGTTTTCTATCAAACCGGGTGAACGCATTCTGGTAGCAGAAGACGTGATGACAACAGGCGGAACGACACGCGAGTGTATAGAAACTCTTGAATCACATGGTGCAAATGTCATCGGGGCAACGACAATAGTTGATCGTTCCAATGGTGAAGCTGATGTAGGAGTTCCGCGCACCTCTCTGGTCACGCTTGGTGTTCCCAGCTATGCTCCGCCGCATTGCCCGATGTGTGAACGCGGTGAACCGACTGACAAACCTGGCAGCAGGACAGCGAATACAAAATGACACCAACTCGCCGATGCTGTTTCCTTTCAATGGACGACCTGACCGGTTATGTCGCAGACGATGACCTTGCCATCGAACCGCTACGAAGTCTTGGATGGGATGTCTCGACAATTTCTTGGCGCGATCAAAACACTGACTGGAATACATTTGATGTCATTGTCATCAGAACAACTTGGGATTATCACTATTCGCCGCAAGAATTTCTCCGCGTCCTTGAAAAGATAAATGGATCTTCTGCACGTTTAGAAAATGCACTCTCGACCGTCAAATGGAATCTAGATAAGACATATCTCCGCGACTTGGAAGAAAAAGGGATCTGCATTGTTCCGACCATCTGGGCTGACGGCTCTTTTTCCGCCGACGACCTTGAGAAATGGAAAACCGATCTGAACGCCGATGAGTTGATCGTAAAACCGACCGTTTCGGCAACGGCCCGCGACACGTTTCGGATCAGGTCTTTTGACGAAGCGATCTCAAATGTCTTTTCAGGCCGAACTTACATGGTTCAGCCTTTCATGAGTTCGGTTGTTGAGGAGGGGGAATTTTCTGTCTTCTATTTTAACGGTGAATACAGCCACACAATATTGAAAAGACCGAAAACCAATGATTTCAGGGTTCAGGAAGATCATGGCGGCGTGATATCGGAGACCGAGCCGGAAACCGCAATGCTGGCAGCAGCTAAAAAGATAAACGATATCATCGATCCGCTGCCGCTCTATTCTCGGATCGACCTCGTCCGACACAATGACGGCTTTGCTCTGATGGAATTGGAATTGATAGAACCGGCTCTGTATTTCAGAATAAGCGAGGGTTCCGCTGATCGTTTTGCGAAAGCATTGGATACACGTATGGCCGTTTCCAACAGTGCAAAGTCGCTTTAGGTTTTATAAATGAATTTCAAGCTGCTCATACAATATGACGGGACCGATTTTCACGGCTGGCAGGTGCAGGACAACGCCCGCACCATTCAGGGTGAATTGGAGCGCGTCATCGGCATGTTGGATGACGGCGAGGTAAAGGTCACAGGCTCAGGCCGGACCGATGCGGGAGTTCATGCCGAAGGCCAGGTAGCAAATGTTTTTTTGAATCGTTCGTTTGAACCTGAAAGGCTTCGTGCAGCGATAAACGGAAATCTTTGGCGTGACATCCGCATAATGAATGCCGAACGTGCAGACGATGATTTTCATGCTCGTTTTTCCGCGAAGAATAAAACATATATTTATCGCATCGTGAACGCACCGGTAATGTCGCCATTCTTGCGTCGATTTGCCCTGCATGAATCAAAGCCATTGGATGTGGCAAGAATGCTTGAAGCTTCCCGCTTGCTGCTGGGTGAACACGATTGGACAGCCTTTTGTTCGGCCCGTAGCGATGGAGAAAGTCGCGTCCGTAACGTGACCGACTGCATTATTGAATCGAAATGGAATCCCATCGCCAGCGCCGCAGTGATAGAGATCCGCATCTCCGCAACTGGGTTCCTGCGGTATATGGTGCGTTCTATAGTCGGGACGCTGGTAGAGGTCGGGCAAGGCGAAAAAGATTTTGATACAATTCAGACGGCGATCCTCACCGGTGACCGTTCACTTGCGGGCAAAACCGCTCCGCCGCAGGGTTTGACCCTGCATCGTGTTGATTATTGAAAGATAAGGGGACAACAAATGCCTTAGCGGCAGCTTTGTAAAAGAATTTTTTATGCTGATCTATCATGTGACCCTCCCGGAAAATTGGGAATATTACAAGGACCGTCCTTCATATCAGACGGAAAGCCTTCAGACCGAAGGATTCATTCATTGCAGTTACGAAGGTCAGCTTGAAACCACACTGCAAAGATACTATGCGAATGCTGCACAGGTCGTCATCTTGACAATTGAAACGGACAAACTTTTTGCAAAATTTGTCGAGGAACCCTCTACCAATAATGAGGTGTTCCCGCACATCTATGGACGTTTGAATCATAATGCGATCGTATCGGCAGAACTGAGAGATCTAAAGATGGGAGCAGCCGGCTAAAGCCCTGTAAATATCCGTTGCAATGCTGACATGGGTGCCATTGGGCATTCTCCTAAAACTTTGTCGAAGCAATGATCAGAGATAACTTTGCTCAAATCATTAAGTCAGGTTCGCGTGACGAGGAACTATTAGCGGAGATCGATCCTAACCGCATACCTCGCCACATCGCCGTGATAATGGACGGTAACGGACGCTGGGCAAAAGCCCGTGGCAAGGCTCGGATCTTTGGCCATCGTGAAGGTTCTGAATCGGTAAAGGCGATCATTGATACATGCGCCCGGCTTGAGGTAGAGGCCGTTACGCTTTACGCTTTTTCGACCGAGAACTGGAAACGCCCCAAAGAAGAAGTGTCTGGTTTGATGACAATGCTGAAGCAGGTTCTGCGGCGCGAGATAAAGGCCGTTGCAAAGAACAATATCCGCTTTCGGACAATAGGCAACATCGAAGGGCTGGCACTGGACGTTCAAAAAGAGCTGGAATATGCGCGGCAGATGACCAAAGACAACAACGGCCTGATAATGAACGTCGCCCTGAACTATGGCAGCCGGGACGAGATAGTTCGTGCCGCAAAGCTCGCCTTTCAGGACATAGAACGCCGCAATGATGTCATAGACAACCTGACCGAGGCTGACATCGAACGCAATCTGGACACAAGAGGCTTGCCGGAGGTCGATCTGCTCATTCGCACAAGCGGCGAGCTGCGAATATCGAATTTTTTACTTTGGCAGATAGCCTATGCCGAGATATATGTGACGCCGACGCTGTTCCCGGATTTTCGCCGCCCCGAAATATTCGAGGCGATCATCGATTATCAAAAACGTGACCGCCGCTACGGAGGTGTGAAGTAGCTCACCGCAGAGGCTCAGAGACGCAAAGCGAAAGTCAGAACCGGGAGCGGTAGCGACCGGGTTCGTGAAACAAAAAGCCGAACCTTAAAATAGGGATCAGCAACCGAACAAGGGCTGCATTTGTATCGGAAAACTTATAATTTTCTCAGCATCTCTGCGGTAAAATAGATAATGAAAACAAGACTCCTAACAGCCGCCATTGCCCTGCCGATCCTTATTGCCTCGGTCATTTTACCGTGGTATTTTCCGGATACGGTATGGATATTTGTTCTGATCGGTGTGTTCGCTTTGGCGGCGGGCCTGTTCGAATTTTTCTCGCTGACCAAAAAGCTGGAGCTGAAAGGCGATGCCTCGATAGCTTATCTCGGTGCGGCGGCTTTGGTCGTGGCATTTATCTTTGATGCCCCGGCAAAGGCACCGGACCTGCTATTGCTGACGCTTGCCGGCTTTGTCAGCGTCCTGCTTATCTCTCAGACCTTTCGCTTTCAGAAAGATTTTTCCAAGATGCTGACCGGCATCGGCGTAACGTTGCTTGGTGTGATGTATATCGCCTTTCTCGGCGGATTTCTTATCGCAACACGAGTCGGGTTTGAACACGTTCCCGGCCTTTCTACCGATCTGCTCCTTTTCTTTCTTATCGTGATCTTCGGCTCAGATTCCGGCGCATATTTTGCCGGGCGTGCCTTTGGCAAACACAAACTCGCCCCGGCGATCTCACCCGGCAAAACAGTAGAAGGCCTGATCGGCGGCCTCGTTGCCGCAGGCGGCTTTGCCGCTCTTTGCACGCTGACCTTTTTTCCCGAATTGCCCTATAAAGTCTCAGTTCCACTCGCTCTCGTAATGGCGGCGATCGGTGTTCTCGGCGACCTCGCTGAAAGCGCTATGAAACGCGGCTCTGGAGCTAAAGATGCCGCAACCATCCTGCCCGGCCATGGTGGCCTGCTAGACCGCCTAGACAGCCTGCTCTTCAACGCACCGATCCTATATTACTTTGCCAGATTTTATTTTTAACCCTTTGGTCGAGTTTAATTGAACCGCCTGTGGGGGCAGTTTATGTACCTTCGTCGATGAGTCTGAAAGTATCGCGAGCTATCAGTAGTTCTTCGTTGGTTGGTATCACTTCAAGTTTTATCTTCGAATCGTCTGAGCTAAATATTCCTTCGGCTCCGCCGGTCAATGCAAAGTTCTTTTCTTCGTTAACCTTTACTCCAAACCAGGACAGTTCATTCGATATGACAGAACGGCACAAAGGCGAATTTTCACCGATACCGCCTGAAAACACTATCGCGTCGGCTCCATTCATAGCAGCCAGATACGAACCTATATATTTTCTGATGCGGTAACAGAATATCTCTATCGCCAGCCTTGCACGTCTGTCTCCGGAATCCTCAGCTTCGGCTATCAGCTCGCGCATATCATGCGTCAAACCGGAAAGCCCGAGCAGACCCGACGATTTATTTAACATGTTGTCCACCTCATGAACGGTCATACCTTCTTTATCACAGATGAATTCAACAATTGCCGGATCAAGGTCGCCGGAACGCGTCCCCATCACCAAACCTTCGAGCGGTGTAAAACCCATTGAAGTATCAATTGAATTGCCGCCTTTGATCGCTGCTATCGAGCATCCATTGCCGAGGTGCAGCGTAATGATGTTCACATTCTCACGCGGTATCTGATGTATCGTTCTGTATTGATAGGCGATGTAGCGGTGAGACGTGCCGTGAAAACCGTACCGTCTTATCTTGTGACGACGATAGAACTGGTAAGGAATGGCATATAGAAATGCCTTATCCGGCATTGTTTGGTGAAAAGCCGTGTCGAAAACCACGGCCTGCGGCAACGCTTTGCCAAATATCGTCCGCGCGGCATTGATGCCATGGATATTTGCCGGATTATGCAACGGTGCCAGGTCGATGCACTCCGTGATGCCGCGCATCACGTCATCATCAACCAGTACCGACCGTGAGAATTTTTCACCGCCGTGTACTACCCTGTGTCCGACAGCATGAATATCGTTCAAACCACCAACACCGTCGATCGAGGTGTTTTCTGCTCCTATCCACTCCAGCACGGCGTCAAGGGCGGCCTTTATATCCCGAACCGGCCTTGCGAGACGTTCCGGCTCACGACCGGCAGTCTGAAATGTAAGCAATGCGGCTCCGCCGATGCGTTCGATATGTCCCTTTGCCAGCATTCTGTCCGTACCACTTTTGATCTGCTCCAAACTGGTCGAGATCAGCTGAAATTTTAGTGAAGAACTGCCGCAATTAAGCACAAGAATGTTCATAGCCGTATTTTAACCCAACCTTCTCTTAAAGAAACCTTTGGAAACAATTTGCACCTGATATACTCAATCCTGTATCATCGCTTTTGGTTTTTTATGAACGCAGTTCGGTTTAATAACGACAATAATTGACTGGCGAGCATGTTAAAGTTTTAGCGTGCCGCCTTTCGATTGTGTTAAACCGAAAGGCGTTTTTTGTTTTGGAGGAGATGATTGCCGCAGATTTACGCGGTTCACGTAGATAAAGCAGAAATTGTCAGATCAGTAATTCCTGATCCGTGTTATCTGCGGGTATCTGCGGCAAAAAGATCTTTTTTTATGTTGGATGTATTAGGAAATTTGGAGCGCACACATACGTGCGGTGAACTTCGCGGCTCTGACGTCGGTGAACAGGTCGTGCTTATGGGCTGGGTCGCCAAGAAGCGTGACTTTGGCGTTTTTACGTTTATTGATCTTCGCGACCGTGAAGGAGTAACGCAAGTGGTCGTCAGCGAAGAGACCGCTGAACAAGCTCATGCCAAGGCGAAGAATATTCGCGGAGAATTTGTCATTGCGATAAAAGGCAATGTTGTCGCACGCGATGAGAATGCTCGTAATACAAAACTTGCCACAGGCGACATAGAGGTAAAGGTCAGCGAACTGCTTGTTCTGAACGATGCCGCCGTGCCGCCGTTTCAGCTTGAGGTCGCCGGTAGCGAAAATCTGGCAGCCGAAGATACAAGGCTTAAATATCGTTACCTTGACCTGCGCCGTCCTCAGCTTCAGCACAACATCCGCACACGTGCAAAAGCGGTAAAGGCCATTCGCGAATATTTTGACACGCAAGGGTTTATTGAAATAGAAACACCTATTTTGCTCAAATCCACTCCGGAGGGCGCTCGTGATTTCATCGTTCCGTCGCGTATTCACACCGGCAAATTTTTCGCCTTGCCGCAATCGCCGCAGATATTGAAGCAGATAACGATGATCGCCGGTTTTGATAAGTATTACCAGATCGCCCGATGCTTTCGCGACGAAGACCTGCGTGCAGACCGTCAGCCGGAATTCACACAGCTTGATATGGAAATGTCCTTCGTCAATCGCGAACAGGTCTATCGCGAAATGGAAGGAATGTTCAACCACGTGATGAAAACGGTTGGAAACATCGATCTGCCTTCCGAATGGCCGCGAATGACCTATGCTGAGGCAATGCGGCGGTTCGGCAGCGATAAGCCCGATCTTCGTTTCGGGATGGAATTACAAGACCTGAGCGAAGACCTTAAAGACACCGACTTCGCTCCGTTCGCCGACACTTTAGGAAAAGGCGGCGAGATAAAATGCATCGTCGTAAAAGGCAAAGCCGATTATTCGCGAAAACAAACTGACGAGCTTCAAGAATTTGTAAAACGATACGGTGCATCGGCGCTTGCATGGATAAAGGTTCCTGTCAGAACCGGGAGTGATAGCGACTCGGCACCGACCTCTTCCCTGATGAAAGTCCTCGGGGAAGAAACCATTGGTCGATTGATAAAAACCTCCGGTGCCGTCGAAGGCGATGCGGTACTTATCGTCGCGGGACGCAAGTCCGTTGTTGCCGCTTCGCTCGGAGCTTTGCGGCAAGAGGTCGCCCGCCGCGAAAACCTGATCGACCGCACCAAGTATGAATGCCTTATCGTTACTGAGTTTCCAATGTTTGAACACGACGAGGAAACTGATGAATACGTAGCGGCACATCATCCATTTACGTCGCCAATGGACGAAGATCTGGAGATGTTCAAAACGGCAGTCAATAACCCGTCCCAAAAGCATCTTTTGGGAAAAGTGCGGGCTAAAGCGTATGACGCCGTGATCAACGGTTACGAATGTGCCGGCGGTTCGATCCGTATCCACCAGAAGGATATACAGGCTCTGAACTTTCAGGCTCTCGGCCTTTCGCCGGAAAAAGCCCGCGAGCGGTTTGGCTTTTTTCTCGATGCTCTGGAATATGGCACGCCGCCGCACGGTGGTTTTGCCGCTGGTATCGAGCGGACGTGTATGATCTTATGCGGAACTGAGAATATCCGCGACGTTATGGCATTTCCCAAAACCGCGTCCGCGCAAGACCTGATGATGGATTCACCGGGTGAGGTTGACGCCGCGCAGCTTGATGAACTGGGCGTCAAGGTGGTCGAATGATCTGTTCCTAAAGAGAGAAATTGAAATTGATGAAACCGACCGCGCTTACCGGTCGTCCGTCACGTGTGAACGGTTTGAACTTCCATTTCTTTATCGCATCGCGGGCCGCATTTTGAAGCAACGTGTGGCCCTGCATCTTTTTGATCTCAGCCACATTCCCTTCTTCATCAACGACGATATCAACCCTTACGATGCCCGTTGCTCTTAGCTGACGTGCCGCTGCAGGGTATTGCGGCGGCGGATTATTGACCGCATACCCATTCAACGCCCCTGCCTCTATCGGCTCATCGGGGCTTGATGCCGGTGCCGAATTTTTATTCTCCTCACTTTCGGAGACAGTCGTTTGTGATGCACCTATGACTTTGACCGGGCGTCCCTCATCACTCTTGACCGGCTCAGCATCGACAGGCGAAGCTTCTTTAGGCTCTGCCTTTTCTTCTGTAATAACGAATTCTTTCGTAGCGACGGGCAGAGCCGGTGCTGTCTCCGGTTCGGCGAGCGGTGTTTCAACTATCGCACTCAAGACAACACTCTGCGCATTAGCGATCTGTTCGCGAGCGTCGGCGATCTCATCCCGCCATCGTCTGGCGTCATAATCATCGCGGGCCAGCAATCCTCTGGCGGCGGTAGCCTCTTCCAACAAAGGCATGAGAACGGCGGTTCTTTCTTTTTCAACTCCGACCTCACGCGCCTGTTCGATTATCAGTTCGAGCGTCAACCGCATCTGCTCTATGTCGTTGATCGCTTCAAGCGGAAGGCTTCGGTCATTTAATGCGATGCCCAATGTACGATAGCGTTCAACACGGCTTCTTGAACCTTTTATCACCTGCCCGGCGACCGCAGAATAATATGTTTCGGAATGAGCATTATTCGATCTGTACGAACTGAACAGGTCGGTCAGAAATTGCTGTGCCCTTTTGTAGTTTCCCTGTTCAAAGTAGCTGTTCATCAATAGAACATTGGCAACTGCATGGACAGAAGGATCGCTCGTTTCGCGGCGGATCATCTCCAGCTCATGTATGGCCGAAGCATAGTTGCGAACAGCTATGAACGCCTTTGCCTTCCCGACGCGCTGATGCATTATCTCTGCTGCTGTCAGAACTTTCTCTTCTTTTTCTGTTGTGTCGTTGGCAGGTTCTTTTGCGGGAACAGGCTGGCCCTGTCCAAATGATGAAATTATAAAAACGAATGATGCCAGTAATATGGAACCGCAAAACCTTTTGACATTTAACGGCATTTCAGTCCTCCTCGTTGACTTTAATTTTCCGTAAAGGCCAAAGCGAACTATTTAAAAATTAGTTATGAATGCTCACTATAAATGACCTGTAAAAATCGCAAAAGCGGGTTTTATATGAACCCGCGTTACTTATCACTTAAACTTTTGATGATTTTATTGCGATATGCTACTGCATCTTTTTTTATAGCACTTTCATTTAATGTGAGCAAACGACGGTTTTGCATAATGACCCGCCCATTAATGACGACCGTCTCTACGTCTGACGCCTTTGTTGCGTAAACAAGATGCGAATAAATGTTGTACATCGGCGTCTGGTGAAGGCCGTTCAGATCAACTATCGCTATATCCGCAAGTTTGCCTGTTTCAATAGAACCTATCTTGTCAGCCATGTACACGGCTCTTGCTCCGCGAATAGTTGCCATCTCAAAAGCCTGTTCGGCCGTCACGACCTTGGGGTCGCCGGTGAACACTTTGTGCAGCTTTGCCGCCGCATCGATCTCTTCCCACATGTTGAGGTCATTGTTTGAAGCGGCACCGTCAGTACCCAACCCGAGAGCAATATCCTTGGCAAGCATCTGTGGAACAGGAGCAAAGCCCGACGCAAGTTTCATATTGGAATGAGGGCAATGAGCTGACCCAACGTTCTTTGCTTTCATCAGATCAATTTCGGCATCTGTCAGAAAGACCGTGTGCGCCGCCAGCACACGTCCGCCAAGAAACCCGATGCTGTCGAGATAGGCCATTGGTGTCAGGCCTTTTTGTTCGGTGATGTCATTGACCTCTTTGCGGGTTTCGGCAACGTGGATGATCAGCGGAGCATTGACCTTGTCCGCCAATGCTTTCATCGCCTTAAGATTTTCTGTAGAGATAGTGTAAGGAGCGTGTGGCGCAATGGCAGGCGTTATCAGCGGATCATTCTGCCATTTATTAACAAATTTCTCTGCCAGAACCATTCCCTCAGCGGGAGTTTTGGCATCAGGCACCGGGAAATCTATCAGCGTTTGCCCGAGCAGACCGCGAACGCCTGCTTTCTTTGTCTCATCGGCTATCGCGTCCTCAAAATAATACATATCGGCATAGGTCGTGGTTCCGCCGCGTATCATTTCTGCCAAACCCAGTCGCGTTCCGGCCCGGACAAAATCTTCTGTTACATTTTTTGCCTCAGCCGGAAATATAAATCGCGTCAGCCAATCGTTCAGGTCAAGGTCATCCGATATTCCCCGAAACAAGACCATCGGGATATGCGTGTGCGCATTTATCAAACCCGGGATCACCGCCTTACCAGCCGCGTTGATCGTCTGTCTCGCCCGATACCCTTTCGCCACCTCAGCTCGCGTGCCGACCGCAATAACCTTGCCGCCGCTGACCGCAACCGCTCCGTCCTCTATCAGACGCCGCTCCGCATCCATCGTCACGACCGTCCCGCCAACGATCATCAGATCAACCTTAACGGAAGACTGGGCCTGAACAACGTACGGTAATAAACATACATAGACAAAAAAGGCACAAATTGTATTACTTATCTTCATTCTTCTATAAAATAGTCCGAATCGATCCTCTTGATCTCATATAATTCAACAGTTGAAACCCCAACATTGTAGTCTATCATCAGGTCTGCTAGCTCGTCGCCATCTATCAGAATGATCTTGTTCTCGATATTTGCAGCATATTCTCGTGCTTCTTTTGAGTAGTTAGACGTTGTAATGAAAACACCCTTTTTTGCCCTTTTCCCCATCAAAGCTCCGGCGAACTGATGTATGTCAGGTCTTCCTACGGTTCGCTCCCATCGTTTTGCTTGTAAATAAATAAGATCCAAACCAAGACGGTCTTCTTTAATAATTCCGTCGATTCCGCCGTCACCGCTTCCGCCGACTGCTTGCCCTGCATCTTCCATTGAACCGCCATAACCCATGCTCACTATCAGATTTACAACAAGTCTTTCAAAAAACTCAGGAGAAAGATCCTTTATTTTCTCTAGCAAATCAGCGGCAAGATTTTCTCGAATCGTCTTATACGAGTCGTAAAGGATTTCATCAGGAGTTTTTGCTGTTGGGATATCCGGGATTTCAGTTGTCTGCTCAAGAGTTGTGCTACGCTTTTGGCGAAAATCATTATATTCAGGAAATAAAGCAAGAGTCCTTAGGTCGATTCTTTCTATATTTTGGCTCAATAGTTCGAGCCCTCGTTCCGTTATTTTAAAGACTCCCCGTTTAGTTTGATAGATGAGCTTTGCGTGCTTGAAGTGAGTGTATATCCAATAAATTCGATTCAGTAATCTAGTTTGTCTTCCGCTTGGTACAAGCTCGGCCTTTTCCTTCTCGGTGAGATTGAACTGAATGGCTAATCTGTCTACCATTTCTTTATATGTGTGTTCTTTACTGTCACCAGTAATGAGTAGGAACGGCAACATCATTGTTTGGAAATCAGGAACTGGCATAGTTTTTAGTTTTAGGCGATATTTACAGTGGCTTAAATACTCGTATTATAATATACAAATAGCAATCGTTGAGTGGATATGCTCCGCTTAATGGTAACTTGCAGTAGTAAATTATTGATTTAGTGATCCGGCGACTCTGTCGCTCTATTTGCGGAAAAGCTGTGCTTTTCCGGCACTAGCTGACCACGGTTTTGCGGCTATGCCGCCGCTCTCCATCTTATACTCAAATGATCGGTACGCAGAGGTTCATTTTCTAACTCTCGCCGATGCCATTGTCTAGCACTTGAATAAAGATAATCATTCGGATGCTCGACCAAACCGGCGCGAACAGGATTTAGATGAATATAATTGACCTTTTGCATAAAAGCATCCTCGCCGGTTATGCGAATTGCGTTAGAGTGATGCTCATACACAGAGTGCTTGTGTCGATTTTCACGTTCTTGAATGCGCAGTTTTTGCAGTGAACTTTCAAAACCGTTCTCTTTCAAATAGTCGATAACTCTTTTCGCCGAAATGCCGTTAACGAACCGCAAAACGTCTTTCATTTCACGAACGTTGTCAGTCAAGATATGTTTGTGATCTGGCATTATTACATATCCAAAAATGGATATTCCTGATGAATTTCGCGCTTCATCAAGAGCATTGGCGACTATCTCTTTTACCTTGTCGGTCTGAAAGATCGGAAGTCTGTTATGGGTAACGCAGGTCAAATAATATGCGGGAGTGTCTCTTGATATTTGAAACGCTTTTACCATATAGGAGAAATGGCGGCATAGCCGCGAGGGTTGGTTAGCCAACTATATGGAAAAGTAGAACTTTTCCGCAAATAGAGCGGCATAGCCGTAGAACGTTGCTGACATATTCGGACTTAGGGTGACACTCGGCATAAGATTTTCTTTTACCTCATAAACGGTGGCTATTTATTTAAAAACCTTGAATCAAAAGCTCTCGGTAATAATTCGCTCATTTGGGCGGTGTCGGTCTTGCCGTTGAGGTTAGACATTGTTACCGGAACGTCGCCGCAAAATTCCCAGATTATCTGGCGGCAAGAGCCGCAAGGTGGTGTAAGTTTATCTGTATCGGCGACGATAGCGATAGCGGTAAAGCGTTTTACGCCCTCGGAAACGCCTTTGAATATCGCATTGCGTTCGGCACACATCGTCAGGCCATAAGTTGCCGATTCGACATTGCAGCCGGTATAGATGATGCCGTCATCACCGAGAGCAGCCGCACCTACACGAAAACCTGAATAAGGCGCAAATGCATTTTCGCGAACAGCCGTTGCGGCCTCGATCAGTTTTTGATCTATATCTCTCATCAGATCAGATAATTTACCCGAATGTGATCAGGCATTTTCGGCCTGTTGTTCGACCAGTTTTTCGCGAACCATGCTGCACAGAAAATCTATCGTGATACCGGTGTTCGCTCCTTCGGGTATGATGATGTCAGCATGGCGTTTGGATGGCACCACAAATTCAAAGTGCATCGGACGCACCGTTCGGTAATACTGCTCGATCACAGATTCGACCGTGCGGCCGCGTTCGGCAATGTCACGTTTCAGACGGCGAATAAATCTTATGTCATCAGGCGTATCTACATAGACACGCACATCCAAAAGATCAAGCACGCGCGGTTCGGCAAATATCAGAATGCCCTCTACAATAACAACCGGTTTGGGTTCGATTATCTCGATACGGTCGCTGCGCGTATGCGTCTTGAAATCATAAAGCGGCATCTCTGCCGACAATCCTTGTTTCAGACGCATCAGATGATTGACCAGCATATCGCTGTCAATAGAATCAGGATGGTCAAAATTTGCCTGATGCCTTTCATCCAAGGGCATATCGGCGAGGTTCCTGTAATACGAATCCTGCTCGACCAAAACGACGTTTCTGCCGCCGACCGCTTCGACAATAGCACGAGCGATTGTCGTCTTTCCCGAACCCGTTCCTCCGCAAATTCCGATTATCATAAAAGATTCCAACCGCTAAGACATAGAGACGCTGATCAAATATAAAAAGAGAGCCTTGCGTCTCGGCTACTCTGCGGTTCAATTAATTTTGGCAATCACACGCCGCAAAAGCTCCTTGAAAAGATCCGCCACACGAGCTCCGGTTTCCATGACCTCGGCGTGGTTAATTCCATCATCGGTCATGCCTGCGGCAAAATTTGTGATACATGAAATGCCTACCACACGAATACCCTGATGGCGTGCGGCAATTGCCTCAGGGACGGTGGACATTCCCACGGCGTCCGCTCCGAGCTGACGGTAAAGTCTGACCTCAGCGGGTGTTTCATACGTTGGCCCGGAAAGCGCACAGTAGATCCCTCTATGCAGGAAATCATGCGGCTCTCTATCCTTTCCTTCCGTGTGGCGTTCTGCTGATATCTCATTCGCCGCCGCGTCGATCATCTTCTGTATTTCCGTGTCATAAACATTGGTCATGTCAGGAAATCGAACCCCAAAACGCTCATCATTTGGCCCGCGAAGCGGGTTCACGCCCATCATGTTCAGATGATCTGAGATAAGCATCAGGTCGCCGGGTTTCATTCCAGGCCTTACGCTGCCTGCTGCGTTGGTCAATATTACAGACGTTACACCAAGCCGCCCGAAAACACGCATTGGGAACATGACCTGTTCCATCGTGTATCCTTCGTAGAAATGAAATCTACCTTGCTGAACAATAACTTCGATTCCATTGACCTTGCCTATCACCAGCTGACCGGCATGGCCCTCGACCGTTGACCGCGCAAAATGCGGTATCTCTTCATACGGTATCTTTACCGCATCGGTCAGTTCGTCGGCAAAGGCTCCAAGCCCGCTGCCAAGCACAAGAGCGATCTTAGGTTCGCCCGTATATTTTGATCTGATATATTCTGCCGCTTCAACGGCATTTTCGTAAGTCATTTCAAGAAAATGTACACCGCAGAGATGCTAGGGCACAGAGATGCGGAGAAAGAAAACTTATGTTGACAATAACAAACAATAGATATATACGGTCCCGCGCCCTGGACCCAGCGTCCTTGCGTCCCGGTGGTCAGGTCAACTCTCCTTGCTATAAGGTTTACCCAGAGCCTTCGGCGCCCGTGAAAGCCCTATGAATCCGGCAAGCACGATTATCGTCAGGACGTATGGGATCATTTCTATAAACTGTATCGGTATCGGCTCATCGCCTATCTTCGCCCACGAAGCTCCCTGTATCTGAATTGTAAGCGCCTCGGTAAAACCAAAGAACAAACAGGCAAACAGAACAGGTATCGGCCGCCATTTTGCCAATATCAGAGCAGCGAGCGCGATATAGCCGCGTCCGGCAGACATTCCGCGCGTAAAAAGTGATGATTGCCCGGTAGAAAGAAAAGCTCCGCCTATAGCCGCCAGCATGCCTGATATGATGACCGCCGAATAGCGCAGCCTTGTCACGCTGACACCGGCCGCATCGGCCGCTTCAGGATTTTCGCCGACAGAACGCAGCCTCAGGCCAAAAGGCGTTTTGTAAAGCACGTACCAGGCCACCGGAACCAACACCAATGCAAGCAAAGACACTATCGAAAGTCCGTTTACCAGCTGCGGCAGTTTATGCGCCTGATCTATCTGTGGCGTCGATCCTGTCGAATCATATATCACGCCGCTTATCAGGGCAGGCAGGCCGAGCATTAAAAAGTTTATCGACATTCCGGCAACAACCTGATCAGCCTCAAATTTGATAACGGCGACCGCAAATATCAATGCGGAGAACGCTCCGGCTCCAATACCGCACAGAAGCCCCAGAAAAGGATTTCCTGTCTGAAAAGTAACGACCGCCGCCGTAAAAGCTCCGGCAAGCATCAATCCTTCCAGAGCTATATTGATCACACCTGACCTTTCAGAAAAAAGGCCGCCCATTGCCGCGAACAGCAGAGGTGTCGCTGCGGTTATGGCTGAAAATATGAACGCTAATAACAGCTCAAACATATCTTTATTCGCTTACCTCCGTGCGTAGCGTTGAAAACAAGCAACAAAAAGAATGATTATCGCCTGAAGCACAAAACCGAGGTCTTTAGAGACATAGCGTGTAAAACCATCCACAAATATCTCGCCGCGCAGCAGAACGCCAAAGAATATCGCCGCTATCAATACACCAAACGGATGATTGCGCCCGAGCAAGGCAACGGCAATTCCGAGAAAGCCCCATTGTGCGGAAAAGTCATGATAGTAATTGTATCGGGTTCCCAAAACCTCGCCGATAGCAACCATGCCGGCAAGCACACCTGACAAGGTCATGGCAATGACTATCTGTTTTTTTGGCGAAATTCCGCCGTATTCCGCCGCCGATGGATTTTCTCCAACAGCCCTTAATTCATATCCCCACTTTGTCTTCCACAAAAAGATGTAAACGAGAACGCACATTATTAGAGCCAAAATGAATGCTACGTTAAGCTTCACGTCCTGTGAGATAAAAGGCAGGAAATCATTCAAGCGCGGAATGTGTGCGGCCTCTCCGATAAGCGGGGTTTCAAGTATCGGGCCGGGATTTTTGTAATGATACTGTGTCAGATAACTGACCAGAGCAATGGCGATAAAGTTCATCATGATGGTGTTGATAACCTCATGTGAACCGAACCTCGCTTTTAACAATCCCGGAATGGCTCCCCACAATCCCCCAACAGCCATCGCTGTCAGAATGCACAATGGCACCAGAATGAACGACGGCAGGCTGAACCAAGACCAGTTCACGGAATTGACAACAGTTCCGCCAAAGATCATCCCAACCCATGCGGTCGCAAAAGCGGCAACATATAGTTGGCCTTCAGCTCCGATATTTAATAGTCCGCAACGCAGGGCAACCGCCACTGCCAGTCCGGTAAATATCAGCGGCGTCGCATAATGAAGCGTCCAGCCGATGTCACGGATGGAACCGAATGAATTTGACAGAAGTAATCGGTAGGCGTTGATCGGGTCGTCGCCTAAGAGCAGCACAATAATGCCGCCGACCAAAAATGCTGCCGCCACCGCTGCAAGCGGCCATAATATCTCACGAAAGATCTGCATAACGTTCGGGCGGCCTTTAGGCCGATCAGACAAGACAGTGTCCGTCACCGAGAAAATGAAGGCTTATTTGTGAACCTAAATATAACCGAAAAAAGAGGAAAGTGTCACCTGAAAAACAGCAAAAAGCCATCGTTTTTCGTTTTTCATCGATTTAAATTTAGAGTTGACAACATCACACTCATATTTTATTATCCTATTAGACTAACTGTTTAGTCATTG
>JAHBSH010000006.1 GCA_019639215.1 Acidobacteriota bacterium | reverse complement strand
GATGAATGCCGCAAGAATGCCGACCGAGACCGCCGTTCCGGCTGCGGAAAGACCTGCAAGGTGCTCATAACCGAACGCAAAGATCACGACTGCGATCCCGACAGCTCCGATAAAATCCACAAGCGGGTAAAACACCGAGTAATAATAGATAGTTTCTATATTTGCCGAGCGGTAATCATCGTTTATCTCTGCAAACCTTTTCTGTGCTTTTGATTCGGCATTCATCAGCTGAACGGTTTGGGCGCCGGAAATATATTCCTGCAAAAATGCATTCAGCCGGGCATTGCGTGTCCGCACCTTGTCAAAACCGACGCGGGCACGCTTTCTGAACCAATTGGTCGCGGCGAAAAGCAGCGGTACGGTTATCAAGGAGACAATTGCCAGTTTCCAATCCAGGACGAACATCCACGTAATGATCGCGACGATTATCACCAGATCGCCCAGAACATCTATGACACCGGACGTGAAAAGTTCGTTCAGGGCGTCAACGTCTGACGTTAGACGCGTTATTATTCGCCCCACCGGATTTTTGTCATAATAGCCGACCTCCTGACGCTGGAGCTTTGCGAATATCTCGCTCCGCAGGTCGTACATGACGCGTTGGCCGACCTTGTTCAGCAATATCTCCTGCACGTAGGAGAAAATGAACCGGAAAAGAAACACGCCAAAGAACGCCAAAGCGAAAAGCCATATACCATCAACTTTGCGCGGCGTGATAAAATCATCCACGGCCATCTTTGTGAAATAAGGCTGTGTGCTTATGAGCGTGTTGGTCAGGACGGTCAGGGCCAGAGCGACAGCGGCGAGCCGCCAATACGGTTTCAGATACCGCAGCAGGCGTTTTGCAAGGCGGAGGTCATAGGTTTTTCCTATTGCGGCCTCTTCGTGATATTGTCGTACTTCGTCGGACACCCAAATAGATTTTAAAGCGGGCTTTTAAGAAATACCAACCCGGAATCCGGTTTCATTGTGAATCGCTTCATAAACGACAATAAGGATAATTGGCAAAGGCTGGAAGACCTGCTGGGAATGATCCGCGGCGGCAGCCTCAGAGGCCTGTCGCGTCTGGAAGTAAGGGAACTCGGCCAGCTTTACCGCCGTGCGGCGGCCGACCTGGCAATTGCCCGAGCCGAAACGCGCGACCCAAAGCTCATAAAATACCTCAACAGCCTGGTCGTCCGCGCCCACGGAAAGATATATCGTGCCGAAGGCGACGGTGCCTCGATCATCAAGAGCTTCTTCTCTACCGAACTGCCGCAGGCCGTAAGAGCTACGTCAAGGTTTACCACGATCTCCTTTCTGGTCTTTATGGCATGCGCTGTTGCATCGTTCTCTCTGGCGTATTCCGATCAGGCATTTTCTAACATGCTTGGGCTTGCAGATGTCCAAACAAGTGCGGAAACAGACGGTAAGTGGTGGCTCTCGCTCAATCAGGGCAATCAGATAGGTTCGAGTGCGATCTTGACCAATAATATCAGGGTCGCATTTTTTGCGTTTGCCCTTGGTGCGTTCTTTTGTATTGGCTCTATCTATATAATAGGCATCAACGGTGTTATGATCGGCGGAATTCTCGGCGTTTGCTATCGAGTAAACCCCGCATTCGGCACAGAACTGGTGAACTTCATGGTTGCCCACGGCGTTGTCGAACTTGCATGTATTTTTATCGCAGGCGGTGCCGGAATGGCGATTGGATATTCGATAATTGACCCGGGCGACCTCACGCGTTCTCAGGCATTAAAGCGCAGTGGCGTTCAGGCAGCCAAGATCGTCATCGGCTGTGCAGTGTTCCTTGTGGTCGCCGGTGTGATCGAGGGCTTTATCTCACCATCATCACTGCCGGTTTACATTAAATATGCAACGGGTATCCTGACAGGCCTTGCGATGTTCTCATATCTGTTCTTTGCCGGACGTTCGTCTATGAATGACAACCAGGGGCAGAGATCGAACTGATGAATGGAGAAGATCGGTTCTCTACGGTTGTTTATCAGCTTTCCGCCAAAAGGACTAATTCAGTATCAGCTTCGCCCGGCCCAGTAGAACAGTTTGCGGCTATGATGTGCAAGAGCAAGTATTCTGATAGAGCCCTCTCTTATCGCGAAAATAATATTGAAAGGAAATCTTCTCAGCCGTTTTTTACGAATGTCGTCTAAAACTACGGTTGTTGAGAGTGGGTTGTCTCTGATAAACGCTGAGGCAGACTCAAATTGAGCAAGGAGATCGGCGGCAAGGTTTTTGCTCACAGAATTGTAGAACCGAATTGAATCGTTCAACTCACGCTGAGCAAGTGGGTGTAAAGAAACATCTTTGGTCATCCGATAAGCTCTCGGGCTTCGCTGACAGCCTTATCAAACGGAATGCCGGCAACCTGTCCGCTATCCATTTCGCGGAGACGTGACGAGGCTTCTTCTGCCCAAAGTTTCTCACATTCCTCTTCTGACAGGTCGTCAAGGCTTCGTAAGAGTATTGACGCAAGTCGCGCTCGGCTCTTTAGATCAAGGCTCAATGCTTCCTGTTCTATGCTGTTCACGCTCATAATTCGCACCTTTTTTTCAGATCAAGTCGTAGGAACATCATAGTCAAACAGGGGTGAAAGAACAACAATATTTCTACAAACTGTTTACAGCAATCCTCTTTCCTTCACTCTTAGATAGCTTTCCAAAAGCCTTGGCCCGAGGGTTTGGGTGGTCACGTCCAGGGCAAGTCCGCCGAGCGATTCGACCAGCCGGAGAGCTGATTCACGCTGGTGAATTATTTCCTCAGCGGCTGATTGTTTGAAAACCTCGCGGATGTCATTGGGTTTTGAGCTTACGACGGCGTTCAGGTCGCGGTCGCCTATCGTCGCAACCAGCGGAAGGTGGCGCGGACGCAGCAATTTGAGCGACCTTATCAGATCCTGCGAGCTGTCCTTGTCCACAAGGTCTGTGAGGATGACAACGAACGCCCGCTTTTTCATATTTGAGGCCGCAAACTGAAACGCCCTGGCATAAGAAGGCTCGATAAGTTCCGGCTCTGTGTCATACAAAGCCTCGAGAACGGCATCAAGGTGTTCGATGCCGCGTTTTGGCGGAATGTATTTATTCACCCGCCTGCCAAAAACGATTATGCCCGCGTTGTCGCCCGCTCTTGCCGCTGCTGACATCAGTGCCAATGCGGCGTGTATCGCCGTGTCAAATTTTGTCTCGTTGTCTATGCGGCCGGTCATCAGGCGGCCTGCGTCTATCGCTATCAGAACGGTCTGGTCGCGTTCTATCTGATATTGGCGTGTGGTCAGTTTAGACCGGCGGGCCGTTGCCGTCCACGAAACATGGCGAAGCTCGTCACCGCGAACGTAATCACGCATTGATTCGAACTCGCGTCCTTCGCCGCGTCGGATGGCCTTTCTTTGCACCGCCGTAAACGATTGATTGCCAAGGGCTTTCAGCTCCATTTCACGCGCTCGGCGCATGTTCGGATAGACCTTCACGCTTTGGGCCGAGCCTGCCTGAGCCTGACACCATACCAGACCGAGTTTTGAAAGGAACCTGACCGCAGTTGTGCCAAATTCATATCTGCCGCGTTTTGGCGGCGTTAGTTTATATGTGAATGTTGCGTGACGCCGAGCCGGTATCTCTACCTCAGCTTGTCTGTCCTCGTCCAAACTCATATCAGCAGGATATTCGTCCTTGATCCGGCATCTGATGGCGTTTGAGGTTTCATTGTCGATGTGAAGCGTGACCGTGGTCGGGTCGCCGATGGCAAAGCGGCGGTCAAATTCGCGCCGCATGGAAAAGCCTTCGGGCAGCTTTCGGCTGATGAAATAGTCCGCCAAAGCTGCGGCGATGAGAGCGATATCATATACAAGCACCGCGATCCGCAACGACGGGAAATTCCACGAAGCCGAAAGCGGTACCAGGCCAAGAGCAAGGAGTATATAGAATCTGCTGGAAAAGACGAATCGCATCCGATTGCCGGATTATAACATCATGGCGGCCAAATCATTGCAAGGGAAAGGGTTTTTAGTTCATTATCAATGATGATAATTTCCGTGCGTATGTATGACCAATAGCAATGCCCCGACATCTTCAGTTCCGACCCGGTTGGATTCAGCCGTCTTTCGTGCAAAGGCGACGTTATTGCAGGGGCGCCGTTTTATAACGGATACCTTTATTGACCGGCCTGCAAAATACGCCGCCGGCACGACGATGCTGACCGATGCGGTGATAGCTGAATCCGCTACGCCGCTTTGGACAGAGACCGAACCGGAAGAGCGGTTTCTTGTTGCGGGAAAGATACATAATCTGCGTCTTGCAATACGAGCCATAAACGGGGTCGAGATAAAGGCCGGAGAGACGTTCAGCTTTTGGCGGCAGGTCGGCCGAGCGGTCAGGCGACGGGGATATGTTCGCGGCAGGGAACTGCGCGAAGGCTGTATCATACCAAACATCGGTGGCGGATTATGCCAGCTTTCCAATGCTCTGTATGACGCTGCATTACAGGCAAATTTTGAGATCGTCGAACGGCATGCACACACTCAGGTCATTGCGGGGTCGCTTGCGGAAACGGGCCGCGATGCGACCGTTTTTTGGAACTACATCGATCTGAGATTTCGTTCTCCAAACCCTTTCCGTATCGAGGCTTTTCTCGATGCCGAGAAACTTACCGTTCGTTTTCGCGGTAAAAAGATCACTGAGAAACAGCTTTATCAGATAAGCAGAAACAATTCCTTGGTTGCAGAGATCGGTTCGTGTGCGACGTGTGGTGTCGATGATTGTCACCGCGTTGTTAAGGAGCCAAGCACGGCCGATTTTGGCAAAACGGCATGGCTTTTAGATGAAAGAACTCCGGAATTTGACGAGTATGTCAAAACATCAAGACATGCCGCAGACGCGTTATTGATACCCCTTGACGGCAAGCGTTTCAAAAAAGCTAATTATGCGTGGACGACCGGCGGATTTTCGTCTATCAGGCAGAGCCTTGCGGTGACGGCGATAAGGTCATATCGTTCGCGGAAACTTTCGGCCCAAGGTGCCGCGCGGCAGAGAAATTTGTTGGAAATGTACCGCAGATTGGCGGAAAGCTATGCGAAAAAACTGAGCTATGACGTTTTGCATGTTGTTGTCCAGCAGAACCTTTTGCCTTTTCTGTGGGCAGGCGGACATCTTGGCGGACGCACGTTCGATGTATTGATGAGCTCGCTGCCGATGTGGGAAATCCAACGCCGTTTGGATGTTGCTGCCGGCCTTCATCCGCAAAGCACGACGCTTGGAGATTTTCGTGCTGATACAAGATTGATTGAGGCCGAAAAAGAAGCATTGGCAAATGCCCACCGAATCATTACGCCGCATACGGCAGTTGCGGAAATGTTTGGGGAAAAAGCAGATCTTCTGCCATGGCATCAACCCGCGGCGGGCAAAGGCGTACAGAACGGTAAAGATAAGCCGACGCTGGTCTTTCCTGCATCAACCGTCGGCAGAAAAGGCTGCTATGAGCTTCGTGAAGCCCTTAAAGATCTGGATGTTCGTTTGATCACCTTTGGCCCTTACATCGAATCACAGGATTTCTGGATCGGCCTCGACGTGGTTCGCGGAACTGATGATGATCTCGAAAAGGCAGACTTGGTCGTTCTTCCGGCTTTTGTGGAGCATCGCCCAAGGCGACTCATTTTGGCGGCGGCATCAGGAATTCCCGTTATTGCGTCAGATGCCTGCGGTGTTTCGGGCATTGCTGGTATAAGTATAGTGCCTACCGGAGATGCTCCTGCTCTACGAAAAGAGATCAACAGGCTATTAGGTTCCTGTAAATAATGCAGCCGATGCAACCAAACCATTGTTTTGGGTCTCAAAGATACTGTGAAGCAGCTAATTTCCCCCAAGACAGTGTTGTCAGTAGCGTTTTTGTTCATCGCCGCAGCCTTTTCTGGCATTACCGGGCAAGTTCCCGCCGATGCAGATGATGTGATCGAATCGATCTATCTGGCCAGAGCGAACGCCGAAGGCGAAGCCGGTGATCCGGTAGAGGAATTTCTGGTTACTGACATTCCGATCTTCTGCATAATTGAGCTAAATGGCGGCGATCCGGTGACGGTTACGCTCAATTTTGTCGCGGCAAATGTTCCCGGAGTAAAAAAAGATTCCAGGGTCGTAACGACCGCATATACGACAAATCAGGGCGAGAGGCGTGTGAACTTTTCAGGCAGGCCGCACAAGCTGTGGGTCGCCGGACGCTATCGGGCAGAGATCCTGATCAATGGCGAGGTCAAAAAGAGTGTTGAATTTGACATAAAACGACCAGTTTCGATCCCGGCAGCATCAGGATTTACACAGACAAAGAAACCTTCTACAAAGAGCCGTTCCCGCAAGAGGCCATAAAGGATCCATATTTTGGGCGCAAAAAAGCGGCTGTCTATGACTGCCGCTTTTCTTGTAATCACTTAACTTACCAGCGATTGCGTCCGCCACCGCCGTAGCCGCCACCGCCGCCGCGGTTTCCACCGCCGCCACCGCCAAATCCGCGATTTTCACGGGGCTTTGCTTCGTTGACCTTGATCTCACGTCCGTTCTGCTCAGTTCCGTTCAGTTCTGCAATGGCTTTTTCGCCATCTTCTTTGGTTGCCATTTCGACAAAACCAAAACCACGTGAACGTCCTGTTTCACGATCTTCGACAACAGTAGCTGATTCTACAGTACCGACAGTTGAAAAGAGTTCCTGAAGATCAAAGTTTGAAGTTTGGAAAGAAAGATTTCCAACGTAAAGTTTCATTGACATAAATATGCGTTTTTCCTTAACCGACGTAATATTTCCGTCAGCTTAAAAAGAAGTTCGGCGCCATGATCTATATTTGGGTTACGGTCTGTCCGCAAATATCCGGCTTGGAAAGCCTGTTCTCAAGAGCCGCTTCTGTACCAATTACCAACCTGCCCTCGAACTTCCAAACGCCGTCGAACAAAACCAAATCGTTACGGGGCGCATCACCGTCGATGCGCGAGAGAAGGACCAACTGTTCTTAATGATGATGGCGTTCTTACCGTTTGGCAAACCCGTTTTTACGATTTATGAGTGTTTTGCGACGAAAGATCACCGGCAAAAACAAAAAGACGCGAATGCCCGAGCTGCCCTGAACAGAGCCTAAAACGGACATTCGCGCTTTCAATAGATCGGCGAACCAGATCAATTAGCTGTAAAGACGATCTCTTCGATCAGTCCGTCAGCCATAAAGACCCGGGTCGATTCCCGGAAAGTGTGGCGTCGGCTGGAAACTGACACGATGAACGTTTCTCCTGCCTTCAGACTTTCAAACTGGAAATAACCGAAACCGTTCGTTGAGACGTTTCTGATATTTCCTTCACTGTCGGTTAGGATCACTTTTGCCTGGCTTATACCTCTGCCTGCCGATTCCAAAACCCTGCCTGTGACGGTAATGCCTGATGAACTAGGCATGTCATCATCAACTATAGTATGAGTAAATTGCGTTATCGGGGCCTGGCCGCACGAACCGAGGCTGGCCAATACGGCATTTCCGCTTACTGACCCCACCTCAAACTCAACGGTCCTGTTTGATTCAATAACAGTGTCGCCGTTGGTTGAGAATGGCAGATTGAAGACACCAGTGTTGACACCGTCGTAAGTGCCCGCAGGTATTGAAATAAGAACGCTGTTCGTGGTATTTCCGAAAGCGAATGGCTCGGTCATGCTGTAATCAAAACCTGCAATACCGGTGCCTCCTATTACATTCACTGTAACCATTGCTCCGCCTGTCCCGACCGTTCCACTGATGCGGAGCGCAGGTCGGCTTCCATTCGCCGGTGTATGGCTTCCGCCGGAGCTGCCCTCAAGTGCCGCTGTATCAACTGCTGCCGCTTCGACATACGGAGCAAGCTGTATGTTCCAGTCATCGATGAAATTACCGATCGTTACGTTTCCGCCTGCTGTAGAAACTGCGGAAAATCCCAGATTGACCACCTGTGTCGGTCCTGTATAAAGATATCTGCCCCCGTAGCGACGCCAGCCGTTTCCAGCACTGACATTGGTTCTGTTTGTCGTCAGCATACTGCTTCCGCCCGGCGGAATGGCCTGGCCGTTCGGGTTACCGTCATTTGCTGTTGAGACCCGAAGGATCGGGTAATTGTAAGAATCAGCCGGTTTTGAGCCATCAGGAAGGCCTGTCGGTATTCCTATGCGGAAGTCAGCCACATCAGCCGTAGTATCACTGCTTCTTCCGCGATGGAGAAATGAGAAATCGAAAGACTCTCCGTTCGTCATGCAGATAGGCTGATAGATCATTGAAATTGCCTCGGCATTCAGCTCTACAAAGGCGTTGCCCGCACCTGCAGCTGCATTGACACTATTAAAGCCCGTTCCCCACCTTTCTATCGGCCTACATGTTTCGGGGCCGACGGCGCACGTCAAAAGAGGGTGTGTTGTAAGCCATCCGGTCAGCGTTCCTTCTGATATACGATGATATGTGTTGTTTGCGATGGCAGGGGCTTCGACGCTCGGGTTTTGGATCGCTCTTTGGGCATATGTGACACAAGGCTGCAATGCGAGTAGAGTTGACATCAAACACGCTAACATTACGGATCTAATGCTTTTAAGGTCTATGCTCTTTAGTCTCCCTACATTATTGAGCGCCCAAAATTTTGCAAATGAATGGCACTTCATAATCTCGTTTAGAATAAGGTCTATTTAGAAAAGAAATTCAGTGGGCGGGAGGTGTGGTTGTGGCTTTCGATCTAGCCAAGATCATTATACCAAGTCGGTGTTACTAATTTCAATGGTTTGTTCTTGTTGGAGGTAAAAGCATTCAGAGCGTATCGAATCCTCTTCTAAAATAATGGCTTCAAGCTCGGCCGGTCAGTTCCTTTATTTCTGACATCTTATCCATTGCCGCTGCGTAACCCAGATCGATAAGCTCGTCCATTTTTTTTATTTCGTCCGGCCTGATATGTGCTATCTGCGGTTCGATGATGATGTCAGCCATGTAGTGCTGATTTTTTGATGCTGTCTGAAGCATCATCATAGCTGCCTGAATAAATGTTCCTATCAGCGTAGAAGGTGAGGAAGCGAAATCTGATCCGCATGTGAGCAGATCAACCGCAATGACAGCATCTGCACCAAGTTTTTTTACGGCTCGTGTCGGCATAGGAGAAGTGACGCCGCCATCAACCAACTGCCGTCCGCTGCCATCATCAACGGGCAGAAAGACACCCGGAATGGCACAGCTTGCCCGTATCGCCGTAGTGAGATCGCCTGTGTCGCGTAATATTACTTCTTTGCCTGTGGCCAGTTCACAGGTGACGGCGGCAAATGGGGATCTAAGGTCTTCAAACCGCGTAACCGGGAAATATTCCTTGATAAACCGTCCCATCGGAGCATTTGATAACAGCCCTTTTGGTGAATAGGAAAATCCGGCCATGCCAAACCAGCCGATCTTTTTCCCAAGCGCGATTATTTGCTCAACCTCCAGGCCGGAGGCAAAAGCACCGCCGACGAACGATCCTGCGGATGTTCCTGCGATAGCATCTATCGGAATATCATTTTCGACCAAAGCTTTTAGAACGCCGACATGGGCAAAGCCGCGAGCTCCGCCGCCCGAAAGAGCAATGCCTATTTTTTTATTTTCAGCGATCTCGCTCATCAGGATATTGCGATCCGGTCAGAGAGTATCAGACCGTCGATTGATTTTAACGTTTCAGTGTGGAAAACTTAAACCTCGAAAAATGTCCCCTCAAGAAAAACCCCAGATATTCAGGCCGAGTACAAGTGCTGACATTGCCGGCGGCGAGACGGTTTGTCCGGTTTGTTCGCGCGAGACCTTGGATGAATTCGTCCCGCTTCGTGTTTTGGAAGACGATCTGCAAAAGCTGATCTCGGCAAATGCTCCGGATACGGTCGATTTTCGTGCTGTTTGTGCCAGATGCCTAAAACTTTTTGAAAGGGCAAAAGAGGAGATAATAAAGGACGCCGCCGTGCAAAAGGACGGCTCGCATGTTCTCTCGACGCCGCTGCGGCTGGACGCCGACGATCGCTACACGGGCAAGGGCGTGACGATAGCTTTTCTCGATTCGGGATTTTATCCGCACGTTGATCTGACCACACCGAAGAACCGCATCATCGGCTATCGCGACCTTTTACATGAGGATGGCGACCTTAATTCGCTCTTTCAGCCGGACGTAGCCAGCTGGCACGGAATGATGACCTCGGTTGTCGCAGCCGGAAACGGTTCGCTGTCGAACGGATTCTATCGCGGATTGGCGCCTGATTCGGATGTGGTTTTGGTAAAGCTTGCCCGCACAGGACGCATAACCGATCAGAATATTCTGGACGGCCTGGAATGGGTTCTCAAAAACAAAGAGCGGTTCCGAATTCGCGTTGTCAATATATCTGCGGGCGGAGATGACGAACAGCATTATCTTGGCGATCCGCTTTCGCAAGCGGTCGAGGAATGTACAAAAGCAGGCATTGCCGTGGTCTGCGCCGTGGGAAATTCCGGCCATCTGCCAGGACATCCTGTTGTGCCTCCGGCAAGTGCTCCGTCATCGATAGCCGTCGGCGGACTTGATGACAAAAATTCGATAAACCGTGCGCGTCGCGGTATGTATCGTTCTTCTTACGGGCCGACGGTAGATGGATTTCAAAAGCCGGAGGTGATCGCTCCGTCGATTTGGGTTCCGGCCCCGATCTTGCCAAACACGCCAACCGCTCAGGAAGCAGCTCTTCTTGATACGCTTGATAAAAGCGAGGATGAAGATCTGCATAAGATCATCCGCGAACATCCGGGAGTTGATGCTGAGCTTGACGCTGCTCTTGACCGGCCTGCTCACAGCATTCGCCAGATCATCGCCTTAAAATTAAGGCACGAACACGTAATTACCAAACACTATAAATACGTTGACGGAACGTCTTTTTCCGCACCGATAGTCTCATCACTGGTGGCACAGATGATCGAGGCAAATCCCAAACTTTCACCGCAGAGTCTGAAAAGAATACTGATCTCAACCGCTGAGCGGCTGCCGCATTATGAGGTTGACCGGCAGGGTTGGGGCGTTATCGACCCGCGTCGGGCCGTCGAAGCCGCCAGAGCTTTTTCCGAAAACTAATTATCCCTATTCGACGGCGTCGGGCTTCCGCCCGGCCTGATTATTATCGGTGTCAGCGTTGGTCGCGGTGTTGCCGGAGGCGTAGGTGTGCGCGAAGGCGTCGGGCGCGGTGTCGGCACATCGTCATCATCGTCGTCGTCATCGGGCGTCGCTGTCGGCGAAGGCCTTGGTGTAGGCGACTGAGTCGGTGATGGGGAAGGCGACGGTGTTGGGGTTGGCGACGGCGAAACTGTCGGGGACGGCGTAGGTGTTGCCGTATTCGTTACATTGCTGTTGGTGTTAAAGCTGTTGAAATCAAAATTACCGTCAATCCCCAAATTGGAATTAACGTTTATGTTCTGATCGGGCAAGTTCGTATTGACGTTAGCGTTCAGGTTACCATTAGTGTTTCTTGTCAGAAACCAAAACCCCAAAGCTCCGAGACCTAAAAGAACGGTTGTTCCAAACATGGTCAGCAGAACGACGAGGAAGGTATTCGTCTTTCGCGGTGGCTGCTGATACGGAACGGTTCGGACACGCTGCTGCGGTTCCGAACGCTCTGCGGCCATCGGCACAACTATTCGCTGCTGATCCTCACGCGGCGGCGGAGGCGGAACCGGTTCATATGGCGTTACGGGCGGCGGGAGCAATTCGCCATTTTCGTCCATTTCAGGCGGTGGTATCGGCGTCGGCGCCGATTTGCGCACAATGGTCACTTCATCCGGTTCGTCCTCGATGTGATCTTCCAGGCTTTCGCTCGGCATTTGGATAAAGGTCGGTTCTTCCTCGTTGATCAACGGCGTGCCGTCCTTCATGCAAAAGCGAAGTATCTCTTCATCATAATGGGTGTCACAGGTCGGGCAATATTTCATAGTGGATCACATGAGAACGGTCCGTGGACGTGTTTAATTCTTACGACCAGGAATTTTAACACGATTTACAAGCATCAAAAAGACGGCTTTTACATCAAAACAAAAAGTCGGCGAATGTTGAAAGAACTTTTGAAAAGACATTTCTTTTGTGAACGAGCGAAAAATATCGGGGTTTGCAATTGGCTCTGTTGACGGATACGATTGTTTGCTAAAAGATCTTACAGAAAAAGGAAGCAATAATTATGAAATTACCAGGTGGATTTGATCTTAATTCGATGATGCAGCAGGCCCAGAAAATGCAGGAGCAGATGGGTCGCGAGATGAAAGAAACGGTCGTGGATGCCTCTGCCGGCGGCGGAGCTGTTTCGGTAAAGATGCGGGGCGATTTTGAGGTGGTCGAACTTATCATTTCGCCCGACATCGTAAAAGACGGCGACGTTGAGATGATACAAGACCTGACCGTTGCGGCACTCAATGAAGCTCACCGCAAGGTCGAAGAATCGCTCAAAGGAAAACTCGGCGGAATGCTGCCTCCCGGACTTATG
Source organism: Acidobacteriota bacterium (assembly GCA_019639215.1). Taxonomy (GTDB): domain Bacteria; phylum Acidobacteriota; class Blastocatellia; order Pyrinomonadales; family Pyrinomonadaceae; genus OLB17. Next base: position 43,682 of record JAHBSH010000006.1, on the reverse strand, counting down.
TAAAAACCAGACACGAGACAGGAGCCAAGAGACAAAGAGCCTGTGGCCAAGTCTCATGACTCTTGTCTGATGTCTCCTGTCTTTTTATGTTGGATTATTCAGAACCGGTCGCCAAGCTGATCGATGAATTCAAACGCCTGCCGGGGATCGGTCACAAATCGGCCCAGCGGCTGGCGTTCTATATTTTACGGCGGCCAAGGTCAGAGGTCGATAATTTCATAGCGTCGCTGCGTGAGGTAAAGGAGAAGATCTCATTTTGTTCGGTGTGCAACAACCTGACGGACGTTGACCCGTGTCTTTACTGCGTTAATCCGCAGCGTGACCGTTCGATGATATGCATCATCGAGGAACCTTATAATTTGGTCGCGGTCGAAAAAACGCGCTCTTATAAGGGGCTATATCACATTTTGCACGGAGCCTTGTCGCCGATACGCGGCATCGGGCCGGACGAACTGATGATAGCCAATCTTTTGCCTCGTCTGCTGCCGGAAAACAATGAAGGCGTTGAGGTTCAGGAAATAATCATCGCCACAAATCCAACGACCGAGGGCGAAGCTACGGCGACGTACATCTCCCGCCTGCTGAAACCGCTTGGTGTAAGAACGACGCGGATAGCGATGGGAATGCCGGTCGGTTCTGATCTGGAATACGTTGATGAGGTGACGATGGACAAGGCACTGGCGAATCGTCACGAGATCTAATGGCTCGCGGGCATAGATGACCGCCATTCTGCAAAAGTTAACTGCCAATGAAAGAAGATCACCGAACAATTCGTCTTCGTGATATTCTTCGTTCGCGAAAGGGCGGAGCAACATTTCGGGTGCTGCTGTTTATCTTCGGTTCCGCACTTAAACTCTTTTTCCGACGTATCGAAACCGTAAATGAACACCGTGTTCCGGAAGGAACAGGTGTCATTTTCGTCTTAAATCATCCGAACGGGCTGATCGACCCGGCGCTTGTCTTTGTCGCCTTACCGCGAAAGATCTCATTTCTCGCAAAATCAACATTGTTCCGAATGCCGGTCATTTCTTTTCTGCTGAAAGAGGTCGATGCTTTACCTGTCTATCGGCGAATGGACGCGGGTGAGGATGTTTCGCAAAACCTAAAGACCTTTGCCGCCGCTCGCGACCTTTTGAAAAGAGGTGGTTCCATCGCATTGTTTCCTGAGGGTGTTTCGCATAATTCTTCCAAGATGCTGCCAGCAAAGACCGGTGCGGCCCGCATTGCTCTAGGAGCGGCATCAATGAATGAAGAAGGCGGCAAAGGTGTGCAGATAATTCCGGTCGGGCTTTATTATACGAGCAAAACAACATTTCGGAGCGAGGCATTGCTGCATTTCGGCAAAGCTTTCAGCGTTCCTTCGGTCACTTTGAACGCTGAGGGCGATCCGCCGCGAGAAGACGTAAAAGCTCTGACTGCAAAGATCGAGAACGCTCTTCGCGAAGTGACGATAAACGCTGAGACAGATGCAGAATTGAACACTGCCGATGCCGCACGAGGTGTTTTCTTTTCAGCAAGCGGCGGCGGCCGCGAACTCCACAAACGCCAGATCTTTTTACAGCAGTACATTGGTGAACAGGGCAGTGAACGTTCGGCGGAACTTGCTGATCTTGACGAAAAGATATTGAAATTTGATAAGAAGCTGTCTGAGATCAAACTCCAGCCCGAACATCTTTCGCTTTCGCGTTTCACACGCGGCTTTGTCGTTAAGCAGGCATTTCTTCAGACATGGTATCTGCTTGTATTGGCGCCGATAGCGCTTGTCGGCGTTTTGCTTCATGCACCTGCATATCAGCTCTGCAAACTTTTTGCTGCGATCTATTCACGGCACGGCGCTGATGATGTTGCCTCTACTGTTAAGGTGTTGGCCGGAATTGTCTTTATGCCGTTGACGTGGCTGATCGTTGCAACGGCGATATATTTTCTTTCAGGATGGGAAGTAGCCTTATTGTCCATTCCGATCTCATTTTTGACAGGATATATCGCTCTCATAACCCTTGAGGACATTGAGGAACTTCGCGGTTGGGCGAGAGCGATCAGGATGTTCTTTACCAAAAAAGAGAGCTTTTTGCGGCTTTATGTAGAACGTAACGACCTTCAGGAAGAGCTTGGCCGGCTTGGGCTTGACCGGTAATTAAAATACCGCCGCCAAAACTATTAAAGTCTTGGCAGCGGCATTTCGATACGGTTGGCTTAGTAGCGAACGCGTTCTTCTATCGCGTCAGAAGCGCTTCGTGACACTTTCCATTCTTCTTCAGTGTCATAGAAATGAACATCGAACGTGGTGAGGCTCCTTAGCGGAATTCCGTCAAATTCATCAGGAGCGTCGCCAAAACGAACGATCGAACCGATGCCGATGACCTCAGTCCCGAGTTCTTTGACAAGATTGATGGTCTCGGTCAATGCACGACCTGACCGCACTATGTCGTCAACGATTATCGCCGGATAAACATCGCCCTTTCCAATGTATTGGCGAAACTGACGCTCTCCGTCCTCGCGTTCGGCCCAATATATCTGATCCGCTCCGAGTGCTTCGCGGACCCCGAAGGCAACCATGATGCCGCCCGGACTTGGGCTGATGACCGAAACGCGCGGCAGCTTACTGGAGATGGATTTCTGCACCCTGAAAAGGCGGCTTAATCCGACAGAAAGAATACGTGCGTTGTCATAGAAACGAAAGGCAAGCGGCATCTGAAAATAATGAGATGCGTGTTTGCCATTAGGATAGATGTAATGCCCACGGCGATATGCTCCTGTTTCTGTCAGGATCTGCATAACCGATTCGGATGACGGAACGAGATCGACCATTTGTGTCTCCAAATATTTATTACCTTTTCAAACGAAAACGCTATTTTAACGGCTGCGTATTGTTTTATCAATTCGCATCATACAAAACAGACCTGATGAGGGAAGCCTGTGCGGGGCTTAGCTTTTCAGGCATATCATCGGGCCTAAACCAGCCAAAGCCGATTATCTCAGGGCTATTCACCTTTGGTTCGCCATCAGGACGTGCAGCGTAGAGGAATTCGATATGTCTATCCAGACAGCGAACGCGAAAAAGCTCCAACGATCTGAGCTCGATCCCGACCTCTTCGCTGACCTCTCTTCTTACTGCTTCATCAGGCTGCTCGCCGTGGCTGATAAAGCCGCCGGGCAATCCCCAGCCGGAAAATGGACGGAGAACGTGGTCAAGCAACAGCACCTCACCACTTTCGTTGATTATTACGACAGCGGCCGATGAGGTGAACTTTGGCTGTGACATACGAATAGCCCACAACCGCATTCCGCCTGGCAATTTCCTCCAGATCTTTCGAATCAAACGCTTCAATCTATTGTCCTGTTTCCGTTTGCCCGTCCCCATTTTGCATATATAATATAACGCCGTGCGAGCAGAGGCGACCTGTTTGCGAATAAGATCCCAACTAGTTCTTTGGCGGGAGTTTATGCAAATCCCGCAAAACAATAGCGTCATATCATTTAACCGTTTGAGAAGAGAAAACACAAAATATACGGAAAATATCAGCAAATGATGAAGATCCTAAAATATTTCACAGCGGTCATGGCCTTGGTTACGGTGTTTTTTGCGTTAGATGCCAACGCTCAACAGGGAGCGATCATGGCAGTAGATGAACCGCCTGCCGGAGCTGCAGCCGGTGTTGGTTCGTCAGTCAATAGCGGCGGTGCCCAGATACGATCCGGTTCCGCAAAAACTTCTGCCCGCTCGTCTTCCAGAACGAGAGGCCGAAATACAAAAAGCACGGCAAATTCTACGGCGGCAAAGAATGCGGCACGACAGGCTAAGGCAAATAAGAAATATGACGGTTTCGTCATCGGCGACAAATACACATTTCTCAATTTTGAGGTCGTTTCGGCTGAAAAGCCTTATTACACACGTGCCGCCAAGGAAAATGGGGCAAAGGGTCTCGTACAGGTTGAAATACTGATAGACGAGGACGGCAGCGTCCTGACAGCTAAGGCACGCACGGGTAATAAAGAGTTATGGCCTGAAGCTGAACGTGCTGCTCTTGCTTCCAAATTCAATCGCCCTGCGGTTTATGGAAAAGCGGCGCGGGCAACAGGTTTTCTGGTATATCGCTTTGGCCCGGCTGAAGATTGATCGGAATCGTTCTATCACGAAAACGCGGTCATGAACAGTACTCATGTCCAACACAAGCTCTAAAATAATTCTTACAGTCGGGGTAACTGCACTTTTTACAGCGATAATACTGATCGCGGCATTTGTCGGGTATCTCTTTTTTAGTGCCGCTCCGCAACAAGCTGACGTCCCTGTTGGGCCGACTGAGCCGATGACCGGTCCTGCATCTCCGGCGAGACGAGCAAAAGGCCCGGTCGAAGTATCAGCTGACGAAATAACCGAGATCACGCTGGGAAGATCTTCGATGATGACGACTTCATCAGCAACTCCGTCGGCATTCTTCGGAAACATAAATGTCCATAATCTTGTTTCCAATAGCACGACGGTCACTTTCAGTTCGGATGGTTCGGCAAAAAAGATCGAATCCGGAGAACGTACCGAAAACGGCGTAAAGACGTATTCGGGCCCATCGCTGTACCTCGCCAACATCGGACGTGACGAATTTGAATTGCTTTCACGCACACTCGTTGAAAACGATTTTGCGAATGAGCCGGATTCGAAAGAGATAGCGTCGCTGCCGGCTTCGGTCACGCTTACCGTAAAATACGCTACGAACGAGAAAGTAATAAAGGCGGGCAACACCGGCAAGGATACACCCGAAATGACCATGATCCTGAAAGCCATTGACGATTTGGACAGAAAGAGCAACTGGACAGCGAACCGGAAATAGGAGCTTTATCAGATCTGTTCGCGTAGTGTCTTTGGTTCGTTTGAATGGGAGATCGAAAGAGATGATCACCAAGTTCAATGCTTATACGGATTGACAATTGTCTAAAATCAGGTTTAGATTTCTTTCGTGACGAAAACATTGGGGTTTTGGTTTTTAGCGTAAACCCGTTGAATAAGCGTATCGCGTCTGTTCGGATAGGCAACATCATAGATCACCGAGTGAACGTGACCGCGCCCTTATAGACCGACGGCCTACAGGCCGGATCTAATTAAACAAAACTGGAGGAAAAATGAAAACTTTCAACTTAATCATCATTCTTGCACTATGCCTTGTTGTCTTTGGCTGTGGAGGAACTGAGAGCACCGGAACAAACACTGCTGCTAACGGTGCAAACAAAGCAAATGCTGCGAATGCAACAAACACCACAAGCACTGCTGACGCTGAAAAGAAAGACGCAGACGCCGATAAAAAAGACGATGCAGACAAGAAAGATGACGCTGCCGCCGTGACCGGTGTAGCCGCTTGTGATGAATATCTTGCCGCAATGGACAAATTTATCGAAAATCCAAAGGTTCCGCAGGCAACAAAAGATATGTACAAAAGCGGTCTGGAACAGAGCAGAAATGCTTGGAAACAGGCTGCATCGACCCCTCAGGGCAAGGCAGGTTTGGAAACAGCCTGTAAAACTGCCATGGACGCTGCAAAAACAACACTTGATCAATACAAGTAATCTTCAGATCTTCTTCAAAGATAAAGCCTCCGTTTAATAATATCGGAGGCTTATTTTACTTCACACGAACCCGCAGCGATCTGCTATTATTTTCCGTCATGCCGCAAAAGTTTGAGACAGGGGTGGTTTATCCATGGAGTTTTGTAACAACGATCCACCGCTCTCGTAACGGCATATATCATAAGGACGGGCGGCTCATCTCTCTTTTGACGGATTTTGGGCGAATAAATCCATGCTACCCTGATTTTCACAGAGGCAGCGACATCATTTACTATACGGGGTCGGGCAGGCGCGGCAACCAGAAACTGGATGCAGCTAACCAGGCGATCCTTTCTGCGGTTAAGACAGAAACGCAAGTTCCTCTGTTCAATAAACTAAGGGTCAACGAGTGGGAATTTCTTGGATTTTGGCTGATATTGTCCGGTGACTATATCTATGATGAGGCACTTGAGCGTATGGTATGGAAGTTCAAACTAAAAAAAGCCTATGCCGATTTGCCGACAGACGAGATGTAGTGCAAAATACCGCAACTTGACTTAATTGAGACGAGGTAAGGAGGCTGTTGTTAGTATCGAACTTTACGGGCGGCATGTAAGGGACATTCGCACACCTTTGGCAAGGTGCAAGTATCAAACCCCGTGTTGGCATACCAAAGTGTTGTTTGCAGATCCATTCTGGGTCGAGAACACACCTTAGTCGTCCGATCAGGCTATTTAGCGTAATTACGATCAACTGAGTTTTTAAATAAACGTTAGTGTGACCATAAACAGGAGGAACATATGTCACGTTTTTTCAGAGGGGGATCATTGGCAATATTTGCCGTAGGATTTGTCTTGCTCTTTAGTATAGAAGCATTTTCTCAGGAAGCTGCTGTTAGAAGATCTTTGGTCAAAAACAAGGAACACATTGCCTATATAGATAGAGCTAATGGCAAACTGACCCTTGTTGTTGAATTTATAAACGATTTTTCTGATGAGACCAAAGGACGGCCGCCGGCAAGGGATTTTGTCTGGATCGGGCTGGATATCAATCGAAATAAGACCTCGGACTCAGGGCCGGATGCGATCTTTTCATCGGACTCTGCAACAAACACTCTCTGCGCTCAAACACTCTACGGTGAACAGGCAACTTCCGGTTGCGGAGCTTTTGTATCAACCACGACCTACGAAGCCTCTTTTAAGGCGACCGAGGCTCAATCACGTCCTCACCCTGTATTTACATTTGTTTTTGACGAACGCGAAATAATGCCTGACGGAAAGGGGCTTAACCTCATCATCAGGGTTCATTCAGCAGATGTCGGTATGGTGGTAAACTATCCAGAAAGGGCACCAGGAAAGGGAATGTATTCCTTTGCCAAGACTATCAATGTAAAATTCTAAGGTCTTTATTTGATATTGGATGCCGGGGAGATAGTTGGCGCTATCCCGGCATCTTTTTTTGTCTTTACCTGGCACTCGGATGCGTTAAATGCATGGCGTAATATATAATTAGCCTTTTTACCATGACCATTGACGAACAGATAGCATTTTTGAAAAAAGGCACGGTCGATCTGATCCGTGAAGATGACCTGAGGAAAAAACTTGAGCGGTCAGCCAAGACCGGCAAGCCACTGCGTGTGAAATTGGGCCTTGACCCGACCGCGCCGGACATTCATCTTGGGCACACGGTCGTGATCCGCAAATTGCGGGCTTTTCAGCAGCTTGGCCACACGGTCATTTTTTTGATCGGCGATTTTACGGGTATGATCGGCGATCCTTCGGGCAAAAATGTGACGCGTCCGCCGCTGACGCGAGAAGAGGTCAATGCGAATGCGGAGACCTACAAACAGCAGATGTTCAAATTGCTCGATCCCGAAAAGACCGAGCTACGTTTCAATGGCGAATGGATGGACAAATTTGCGGCGGCAGATTTTGTCCGGCTTTGTTCCCGCGTGACGGTAAAGCAGATATTGGAACGCGACGATTTTGAAAAAAGGCTGCGTGAACAAACGCCGATCTCGCTTCACGAACTGCTTTATCCGCTGACGCAAGGCTATGATTCGGTCGCTCTTGAGGCCGATGTCGAACTTGGCGGAACCGACCAGAAATTTAACCTGATGGTTGGCCGCGACCTTCAGCGGGAATACGGCCAGGAACCGCAGATAGTGATGACGACGCCACTGCTCGAAGGCCTGGATGGCGTCAACAAGATGTCCAAATCGCTGAACAACTACATCGGCATTGATGAATCGCCAAATGATATGTTCGGCAAGGTGATGTCTATCAGCGATGATCTGATGTGGCGATACTACGAGTTGCTGACCGATCTGACCGAATCTGAAATTTCAAATTTGAGATCTGAGATCGCAGACGGTAAAAATCCGCGCGATGTAAAAGTTGCTCTGGCAAAGCTGATAATTAAAGACTTTCACTCGGCAGAATACGCAGACGAAGCCGAATCAGAATTTAATAAAAGATTTGTCAAAAAGGAGATTCCAGATGATATCGAAGAAAAAAGCGTGGAGGCCGGGACATATCGCCTACCGGAACTGCTTGTAAACACGGGCCTTGCAGCGTCAAAGGGCGAGGCCAGACGGCTCATTGAACAGGGCGGCGTCCGGATCAATGGTGAAAAAGCAGTTTCAGCCGCAGACGAGATCTCACTTTCCCCGGGCCAAAATGCTGTCTTACAGGTGGGTAAATTGAAATTCTTAAAAGTGGCCGCCGAATAGCATTATTTCGCTAAAGTTGTATCTTGAGCGGCCAGATGTCATATAATAGACGCTCATAATGAGTTTGATGTCAACAAGACGTGCCAGGATGACGGAACGCATCAATACATTGATGGCGGCTGAACGTCCCTTGCGCGAACTGGCAGGCAATGTTTCAAAGATCGCCAAGCATGCGATAGACGAGGCAAACAGCCTGTCGCTTGAACGCATTGAGATAAAACTGGCAAGACTTCCTAAAAAGCTTGACGGGTTCAAGATCATTCATCTGTCTGATATTCATCACAGCCCTTTTACCGGACTTGCCCACATAGAACGAGCGATAAAGATATCGAACAGGCTGCGTCCTGATATGTTCATCCTGACCGGAGACTACGTCTCGCATGAGGCTGAGTATATAAAGCCGGTCGCGCAATCTCTCGGGCATTTGCAGGCTGAATTTGGCGTTCACGCCTGTTTGGGCAATCATGACCATTGGACCGATCCGCAAATGGTCACAAACGCTCTGCGTGACGCAAATATAAACGTATTGATAAATGAGGGACAAAGGTTCGAGGCTCGTGGAGCATCATTCTGGTTGGGTGGGGTCGATGATCACACGGTAGGAAAGACCGATCTGCCTTCGGCTCTGAAAGGGTCGTTCCCGGATGAAATGAAGCTTCTTCTTGCACACAACCCGATAATTTTTCGCCATGCGGTAAAGAACGGCATTGACCTGACCTTAAGCGGTCATACGCACGGCGGGCAGGTTCGGGTAAGAGAGTCCGGCCGCAGGTTGTTCCGCCGCCGCAAGCTCTCCGCAGGCCTGCATCAGCGAAAAGATTCACAGATCTACATTACGCGTGGTATAGGTACGGTCGTCCTTCCTGTCCGTTATCAGTGTCCGCCTGAGATATCGCTATTGGAGTTAAGGTCGGCATGACCTGGCGATATTCTGTTTCCTAATGATCCTGACCATTCCCAACTTACTTACCTTTCTGCGCATGGCACTGATACCGGTCTTTGCCAGCCTGCTGTTCTATGGCAAGAGTCATTGGGCACTTGCTGTATTTTTGGTCGCGGGTATCTCTGACGGCATCGACGGTTTTATCGCACGGCGCTTCAAACAGCAGTCAGAGCTTGGTACCATCATCGACCCGATCGCGGACAAACTCTTGATGACCACGGCATTTGTTGTGCTGTCGCTTCCGGGTGTGATGGAACCCGTAAGGTTTCTTCCCATTCCTTTTTGGGTAACGGCTGCTGTTATCGGCAGGGACGTTCTGATAGTTACCGTTGCGGTTGCGATAGTCACGATGACCGGTTTTCGGGGCTTTCGCCCCTCGTGGCTTGGCAAACTCAGTACTTTTGTTCAGGTCGTTGCGGTTACGCTTGTCCTTGTTGCGGCTGTCAGCAATATCACCTTTTATCTCCCGACCGTCTATTTCATAGTTGTCCTGCTGGCGGTCGCTTCCGGCATCCATTACATCTTTCAGGTCGCCCGACTGATGAAAGAAGATGAAGAAGAAAAAAAAGCCCAGCCTAAATAACCCATTCCTGCTTTCGTTTTACTTGTGCGATGCCTTACCGGGCTTTTCGAGTGAGACCGTTAAAGATCTATTAAAAAATGCCTAATCTAAGGCAATTTATTAAAAAAGGCCAAGATCTACTAAATAAAACTTGACAATAACACACTCAACCTTTATTCTTAGTAAAGACTCAAGTCATTATTGATGTTTTCATACGGCGAGAGAAGTTATTCTAACTATTGGAGATAGACAGGATGAGCAAAATTATAGGTATTGACCTGGGGACGACCAATTCGGTCGTTTCCGTTATGGAAGGCGGCGAACCCATCATCATAACCAATGCGGAAGGCGGCAGAACGACCCCGTCGGTCGTCGCTTTTGCAAAGGATGGCAACCGCTTGGTCGGCCAGGTCGCAAAGCGTCAGGCGGTGACCAACCCCGAGAACACACTTTATTCGATAAAGCGTTTCATGGGACGCAAATTTGATGAAGTTCAGGACGAGATAAAACAAGTTCCTTATAAGGTCGTCAAAGCTTCGAACGGCGATGTCCGCATCGAAGCGGAAGGAAAACAGTACAGCCCGCCTGAAATAGCGGCGATGGTTCTGCAAAAATTGAAGCAGTCAGCTGAGGATTATCTTGGTGCAAAGGTTGAAAAGGCGGTTATCACTGTTCCGGCCTACTTTAATGACGCACAGCGTCAGGCAACCAAGGACGCGGGCAAGATCGCCGGCCTTGAGGTTCTGCGTATCGTTAACGAACCGACCGCGGCCGCTCTGGCTTACGGTTTGGATAAAAAGAAGGACGAGACCATTGCTGTTTTCGACTTCGGCGGCGGTACGTTCGATATATCGGTGCTTGAGGTAGGCGAAGGCGTTGTCGAGGTTAAATCGACTAACGGCGACACGCACCTCGGCGGCGATGACGTTGACGAAGTACTGATCAAATGGATCATTGACGAGTTCAAGAAAGATCAGGGAATTGACCTGACCTCAGACAAGATGGCTCTTCAGCGTCTCAAAGAGGCCGCTGAAAAGGCAAAGGTCGAGCTTTCGTCTGCGATGGAAACCGAGATAAATCTGCCTTTTATTACAGCAGATGCATCAGGCCCAAAACATTTGGTAACGAAGCTCACCAGGGCTAAATTTGAAGCTCTGACGGAAGATATCCTCAAGCGTTTGATGCCGCCTGTTGAACAGGCCCTCAAGGACGCCGGTGTTTCCGCTAAAGACATTGATGAGGTAGTTCTGGTCGGCGGTTCCACCCGTATCCCGAAAGTGCAGGAGATGGTAAAGGGGCTCTTTGGAAAGGAACCGAATAAATCGGTCAATCCGGATGAGGTCGTATCTCTTGGAGCTGCGGTTCAGGCAGGTGTTCTCGGCGGTGAGAAGACAGACATTCTGCTGCTTGACGTAACACCGCTTACGCTCGGCATCGAAACTCTCGGTGGTGTTTTTACGCAAATGATCCCGCGTAACACTACCATCCCAACACGCAAGAGCGAGATATTCTCGACCGCTGCTGACAATCAGACCAGCGTTGAGGTCCACGTTCTTCAGGGTGAACGCCCGATGGCATCGGACAACAAGACCCTTGGTAAGTTTCATCTCGTCGGTATTCCGCCGGCACCGCGTGGCGTTCCTCAGGTCGAGGTTACTTTTGACATCGACGCCAACGGTATCGTAAACGTTTCAGCCAAGGACGTAGGAACGGGCCGCGAGCAGAAGATCACCATAACCTCTTCGTCGGGACTTTCTAAGGAAGAGATCGACAAGATGATGAAGGATGCTGAATCGCACGCCGGTGAGGACGAGAAGAAGAAGGCTGAGATCGAGGCTCGCAACCGTCTGGACGGACTTGTTTACAGCGTTGAGAAAACCCTCAGCGAGAACAAGGACAAGCTGGATGCAGCTGCAGCCGGAGAGATCGAAGCAGCTATCTCGGAATCCAAAACCGCACTTGGCGGAAGTGATCCTGATGCGATGAACAATGCGTACGAAAGGCTGCAGACCGCATCTCACAAGCTGGCAGAAGTTCTCTACAGTCAGGCAGGATCTGCGACCGGCGACGGAGCGGCTGACGAACAGGCATCGTCTGCCTCAGCCGGATCGGACGGCGGCGACACATCTTCGAGCGATGACAACGTTATCGATGCCGAATATGTTGACGTCGAAGACGAGAAGAAAGACTAGCGGTGTGGTATAAAGAATGAGCGGTTAGATTAAAATAGCCGCTCATTCTAAGTTACTCTAAAGGTAATATGGGCGTACAAATCGAAGTGGATGAAGCTATCCTTCCCGAGATCGATCAGCTTGCGAAAGATTCGCAGAAATCTCGTTACCAGCTTGTGAATGAGATCCTGCTTAAAGGTCTGCGAAAACAGTCGGTAGAAGATAAGATCCGCAAGTTTCAGGAAAGCTATCAACGTTTTCCGCAAACGAGTGAGGAAATACAGGAGCAGAGTGAGTGGGAGGAAAACCAGGATTGGGGTGATGAATGGTAAGAGGTGATATTTACTGGATCAAATTCAAGCAACCCGACAAGACCCGTCCGGCTCTTATAATCACTCGCAATTCGGCAATCCCATTGTTAACATCCGTAACCGTTATACCAATAACGTCAACTATCAGGGACAATGCAGCAAGCATTTGGCTGGATGAAAGTGACGGTATGCCCAAGCCGTGCGTAATTAATGTGGATCAAATACAGACCATTTCCAAGGAAAAGATCGGGGCATATCTTACACATATTGAACCGGTGAAGATGGATGAGGTCGTGGAAGCGATCAAATTTGCTTTTGGTTTTGAAGAATAAGTGGCAAAAAAGGATTATTACAAAATACTGGGCGTAAGCAAGGATGCCAAGGCTGATGACATAAAGAAGGCCTATCGGAAACTTGCGCGTAAATATCACCCTGACGTCAATCCGAACGACAAGGCTGCGGAAGATAAGTTCAAAGAGGTTCAGGAGGCTTACGACATTCTCTCTGACGAGAAAAAACGTAAGACCTTTGACCGTTTTGGCTATTATCACGACAATCTTGATGCTGATTCTCCATATGCTTCGGGAGCTTCGGGCGGAGCGGGTTCTCCCGGATTTGATTTCTCCGGTTTTTCATGGGATTCGGGTTCAACCTCGTCTTCATCGGGATCTAGTTTTCGCGATATCTTTTCTGATCTATTCGGGGGCGGCGGCGGAAGCGCAGGGGCTCGGCCCGCACCGGAACCGCCTAGGGCGATGCCCAAAAAAGGCCGAGATATAGAGATCCCGCTTGCTCTTAGCTTTGAAGAGGCATTCACAGGCCTCACGACCAACATAACTGTTGAAAGGTCCGAACAATGTTCGCGTTGTAACGGGGCAGGCGATACCGGCGGGCCTGTGGTTCAATGTACGACCTGTAAAGGGACAGGGCAGGTAATGAAGACCGGCGGAAGATTGCAGTTCTCACAGGAATGTACCGATTGCGGCGGAACCGGCCGTAGGCGTACGCCTTGCTCTTTGTGTAACGGCAAAGGGACGACGCCAAAGACCGAACAGGTAAAGATAAAGATACCCGCAGGTGTTGATACAGGTTCGCGTGTGCGTGTTCCCAAAAAGGGACACGGAGGCAGAATGGGAGCCGAGCCGGGCGATCTCTTCATTTTGACCAACGTCGGCAAGCATCCGTTTCTGACCAGAAAGGGCGACAATGTATATGTTACCGTTCCGATATCGGTTTCTGAAGCCGCTCTTGGTTCACGTATCGAGGTGCCGACCGTAGAGGGTAAGGCTCAATTAAAGATCCCGCCCGGAACAGAATCCGGTCAGAAGTTTCGCCTTAGAGAACGCGGTTTTCCTTCGTTGCGAAATCCTAAGCTTCGCGGCGACCAATTTGTTGAGGTCAAAATAACTCTTCCAAGGGTGATCTCAGAAGAGACAAAAGAGGTCTTGAGGCAGTTCGAAAAACTTAATCCTGAAAACCCTCGGAAAGTAATGGGATTAGAGTAGTTATTGACCGTAGAGATACAAAGACGCGGAGAAGTTTTATAGAACTTTGATATCAAGCAGTTGACAGGATATAGGTCATAGAAGCCTTTTTTATCCACTCAGCGTCTCAGCGACTCTGCGGTGAAAAAATATGAGGAAGCGAGTAAAAACCTACACGATCAGTGCTGTGGCGGAGCTTTATGACATCCATCCGCAGACGCTGAGAATGTACGAACGCGAGGGGCTTTTGAAGCCGTCGCGGTCAGAGGGGAATACGCGCCTTTATGAGGACAGCGACCTTGAGCGGCTTGAGGTCATTTTGGCACTTACGCGCGACCTCGGTGTAAACCTTGCCGGAGTTGAAATAATCCTGAACATGCGTGAAAAGATGGACGCGATGCAGCGTGAATTTGAGCGCTTTTTTGATTACGTGCGTGATCACGCCGCCGAATTTTCCTCGAGCGCTGAGAGTGTTACAAAGACGGACGCTCTCATTCCAGTTTCACGTCTTCGCCGGATGCGTGTAACGCAATTTCGGATTGACGACGAATAGTCTTTCCCCCTGGCTTGCCTTCCTTTTTCTGTTGACCATAATTTAAGGCCGATTTACTTTACATTCCAGTCTGTTTGGGCAAAAATACTCTATACAACGGACATCTTATAAAGATATTAGAAAAAACTTGATTTTTTAGGAGAAGGTAGATGAAGGTCTCTCTATTTAGGAGCATTTTGTCATTGGCCGTATTGTGCGTCGTATTGACAATGTCAGCTGTCGCGCAGGATCTGGACGATGTAGGTATTTCAGGGCGTGTGACAGACACGAACGGCGAAGCCATTCCCGGCGCGACCGTAACCGCGAAATTGATTCAGACAGGCCAATCGCGTTCGGTAACGACCAATGCGTCCGGCCGTTATCAGCTGATCGAACTGCCGCCCGGAACATACACGATCCGGTTCGAGGCACAGGGTTTTGGTGCAAAGGAACGCATCGACCTTGTTACGCTCTCCGGCCAGAACCTTCAGCTTGACATGTCGCTCTCACCAGCCGACGTCCAGGCCGAAGCAACCGTGACCGTTGATGATGACGATGCCCCAGCCGTCGATACATCAAGAGTGGTAGTTGGAGGAACGGTCAGCCGGATAGAGATAGAAGAGTTGCCAAACTTTGATCGTAATCCGCTCGACCTTGTCCTGACATTAGGTGGAACTGCCGAAGAATCGCTTTCAACCAGCGGACTTGCTGAGGATCGTTTGCAGAGTCCGAGCAGTGCGCCTTTGGAGCAGGGAAATTTTTCATTGTCCGGCGGCACTGCCTATTCGAACAACATTACCATTGATGGCCTTGATAACAACGATGACCGTTCATCTAGGGATCGCTTTCAGCCTTCCCTGGAATCTATCGAGGAAGTTCAGGTTATTACCAACCAGTTCTCAGCTGAGTATGGACGTGCATCCGGCGGCCGTGTCAACATCAGAACGCGAGCCGGTAATAATCGTTTTCGCGGACGTGCTTTTATGTTCTTTCGTGATGCGAGGATGAACTCCAACAGTTGGTACAACAACAGTCGGAACATTGCTCGTCCGGCGATGACGGACATCAATCCCGGTTTCAGTTTTAGCGGCCCGGTCAAATTGCCTTTTTATAACGGCATGAACCGCACGTTTTTTTCTGCAACCTACGAATACGATAATTATGATGACAATACGCTAATAGATGCGTACATCCCGCTTGTTCAGAATTCGCGTTTTCAGCTGCCTGAGCCGACATCGAATACACCGACCTGCGATGCGAACCCGCCAACCTCGGATAATCCTGTGTGTGCGGGTCCTAATCCAACTGCAGGTTTTGTCGTTCCCTATACCAAAACCTATCCAACCCCCAATCTGTCGCATATCGTGATTGCCAGGGTCGATCATAAGCTTTTCAAGAACAACGATCTGACAGTAGGATGGCAGTTTGGTAGGAAAAAGAATCTGCGGACGAACGGAGCCACCCAGACGCGGCTCGACGAGGCTTTTCAGGCAAAGAATATCAATACAGATGCGATAAATTTCACCAACAATCACGTGTTTGGTGCAAATGTTGTAAATCAGTTGCGCGGACAATGGTCTAGGTACGCGCCAAACTATCAAACAGCCGGTCCTGATGAGCCCGTCGTTATCGTAAGTTACCGTGATCCGGTCACAAACTCTGTAAGGTCGCTTGTTGCAGGAAATTCAACCAACAGTTCTTCAATGGCGTTTGCAGATGCAAGGACCGAAACCCGATGGCAGATTCAAGACTCACTAACCTATGTCACAAATAGCGGCCACACGATAAAGGGCGGTTTCGATTATCAGAAGGTAGACTCAAAGACCCGCGGATTGCAGGATGCATCCGGAACGTTCAATTTCAATAGTGTGTTCAATTATAGCCAAAATGTTGTTACACGTTATCGGCAGAACTTCGGTACCGCCTCCGATGTGGTCAATACGTATTGGGGAGGTTTCATCAATGATCAGTTCAATGTTTTCTCGCATACGACATTAAGTTTAGGAGTCAGGTACGAGCGTGAAACAGCGGTTTCTGACAACAATAACTGGGGGCCGCGTCTTGGTATTGCAATGGATCCGTTCAAGGACGGCAAAGGCGTTATCCGTTTCGGAGCAGGTATATTCTATAACCGCGTATTGCTGCGGACGGTCGCTGACTCGATCCAGAACGCCAACAAGGATCTGATCAGTTTTGATTCAAACACCATAGGCACCAGCGCGGCTGACCCCAGACGCGGACCAATTCTTGCAGCTATTGCTGATAGATTTCCAGGGACATATGGGGATATCTCAGAGCTTCGCCAATTGGTATCTCAGGCATGTGCCTCTATTGTTACGACATTTCCCTGTGATCAAAACACAGGATTTGTTACCAATGTTTCAAGTCAGGGAAATCCGCTGCGTTCGGTCGAAGCCGACCTGAAGATCCCGGAAAGCTATCAGTTCAACATCGGATTTGAACGTGAGATAGTCAAAGGTTTTGTTTTCGAGGCCAATTATACTTGGAATAAAACGGTGCATCTGTGGCGGGACTACAATCCCAATGCTCCTAACTTGGATATGGCAAATCAGATGCTTGGGACAAACTACGCTGATTGGACGGAGTATCTGATAAATAATCCGTTCCAGCTTTCGCCGACCAGGCAGTATGTCTTTTTCCTCGGGCCGACAAATGACACAACCGGTCATCATGCAAATTCGCCTACAGGCGGTAACTGCGGCACAACCACAGCTGTTTGTTATGTTAATTTGAATACCACAAATTCCACGACTACTCAGCCGCTGGTATCTGTTGCCGGTCAGAATAACAATGCTACCGGGGCTCCGATAGGTATAGCCCTTGCTGCTGTTGCACAGTTCAGACCCGATTCAAGTGTTGAGGAAACCTCACGGATCGGTTCAAATGGAAATGCGTTCTATCAGGGTCTTGTCCTACAGCTCCGTCGCCGCTATCGTCAGCTTGGCCACGGTTTTGGCATGTCAATACGTGGTGCTTATACATTGTCAAGCACCAAAGATGATGGTTTGAACAACACCGCCAATGCCGAGGTCAATGGAGATTTTGGCCGTGAATGGACCAGAAACCTTCAGGACAGGCGTCACCGCCTTGCTATAACAGGCGTGATAGAAACACCGAGGTGGTTTGGCAAACTTAGGCTCTCGCCTGTTTTCCGCTACGGAAGCTCAGGCCGCTTCAATCTTGGTGTAGGCGGCAGTGATAGAAACCTGGATGACCTCGGTACAGACCGTGTTAATTTCAGCGGTGATATCAAAGACATCGTCTGGCGTGAGCCGGGATCACCGGTACCGCATGACCTGATATCTAAATTCTCGCTTCAGCCGATAGGTGCAAGAAGCGGTAATTTGCCACGTAATGCCGGCACATCGCCCAGTTTCTACACGTTCGATGTGAACATCACTCGTGAGATCCGCTTTACTGAACGAATGAGATTAAGGCCTTTTGTCGAATTCAACAACATTATGAACGCTGCTGTCTTCAGCTTTGGTTCGGAATATATTGATTTCACCGGATTGACTGCTGGCGATCCTCAGTCGCAGGCGGAATTCCTTGTCCCGACGAGGACATACCGCCAACGCCACATGCGTCTTGGCTTCAGGTTTGATTTCTAAATAGCGAGACTATTTGGTTGATCTAAAGGCTGTCCGATCATCGTATCGGGCAGCCTTTTATTATCGGATATCGAAAATGGTGACAAATATAGGAAAAAACTGGTATAGTGTAACTGTTGAACATTTTTATACAATGTAGGCTATGAACGCCGTTCTTGAACCCAATTTACCAGTCAGTGAAGTCTCGATCGAAAGTGTCCTTTTGGACGCTGATCTTTTCGTAAAATACGCATCTCCCGAAAAGGCATTTCAGATCCTTCGCGAATCAATAGAACGCAGTCCGCGTTCCATTCCTCTGCGCGAAAAATTGCGGGATATCTGTGTAAAACAAAAGAACCTGAACGAAGCAGCGAAACAGTGTCTCGCGCTGGTGACGCTTTATATCGGGCGCGAAGAATTTGACACTGCTTACGACCGCTTGCAGGAAGCCAAACTGCTTGATCCGCGGATATCGGTCGCACCGGGCCTTGAAGCGATCAGGCGTGCAAGGCGGCCTGATCTGGCTGCGACCCGCGACCGTTCGCCGCAGACCGTAAGAACTGACATCACATTTGCCGGAAATCTTGGTTTCGTAAGCATTTTTGACGCCGTTCAGGTGATCGAAAACGGCAAAATGACAGGTTTGATGGTGCTGAAATCAGATACTTTGCTTGGCAGCGTTGCTTTTAACGAAGGCCGCATTGTCGACGCAGAATGCAATGGCCATAATGGCGTCGGGGCATTTCGTGAACTGATAGAGGTAAATAGCGGCACATTTGAGTTTTCAAACGCAGACACCGAGTTTCCGGTCGTCATCAGCATCACTTCAAACACTAATTTCCTTCTTGACATACTTACCGAACTCGACCATGAACGTGCCGAAAAACAAGGCCTCCGCGACATCGGCGGCGAAATGATCTAGACAGCACCTGCTTTTTCTTTTCTCGGTTCCGACCTCCTAATTCCGGTTGACTTCAAACCTCAAATACCCCAAAATATAGTGCTACCCCAAAGGATATAGCACTATAGAATGTTTAAGCTCCAGCGCCTTGAGATCACAGGCTTCAAATCATTTGCGGACTACACTGAGATAGTTTTTACCGGCAGCGGCATCACTGCGGTCGTCGGCCCCAACGGCTGCGGCAAGTCCAATGTCTCTGACGCCATTTCGTGGGTGCTCGGCGAACAGCGTGCAAAATCGCTTCGCGGAGCCGAGATGAAAGACGTTGTCTTTCAGGGGGCAAAGAACCGCAAACCTTCGGGCATGGCAGAGGTCGTGCTGCATCTTGTCCGTGATGAGAACACTCTTGACGTAGATGACACCGAGCTTGAAGACATCGACGAGGCCCTGAGCGAGATCGATGAAAAAGCTGTAGATGTAGATGCTCTTGAAGCAGAACATAACACGGCGGAAACTGTCGAGGCGGTTGCGGATCAGGCGGTCGGCGATGACACAGCGATCATTGATGATGAGGCCGTTGTCGAAGAAAAAGCACAGGCAGCACAGGTCGGTTCCGCACAGATCGTCGAAAGAACGATAAAAACAAAACGGCATTGGCGTCCGCGTTCGTTTGCCCTTGATTTTGCTCCCGGCGAGGCAGTTTCGGTTACCAGAAGGCTGTATCTTTCCGGTGAGAGCGAATATCAGCTTAACGGAAAGACATGCCGCCTTCGCGACATTCAAGACCTGTTCTCAGGAACGGGCCTATCAGGTGCTCATTACGCGATCATCGAGCAGGGGCGCATTGGCCAGATACTTTCCGCAAAACCGGCGGATAGGCGAAATCTGATAGAAGAAGCCGCCGGAATATCAAAGTTCCGCACCCGACAGCGTGCGGCAGAATCTCGTCTCGACTCAGCAAAAACAAATCTTGGCCGTATTTCAGACATCGTCTCTGAGATAGACAAACAGGCAAATTCGCTTCGTCGTCAGGCTGCCAAAACCCGCAGATACGTTGCTTTGCAAGAGGATTTCCGCTTTCTTCTGCGAAAGCTGTTTGTGGCTGAAGGCAGACATTTTTCGTCCCTGATCGAAGAACTGGGCACACAGCTGGAAAACTCCAGAAAGCTTGAGGGCGATCTTGCCGAAAAGGTTACAGCGCAAGAAGATCTCTTTCGTACGGCGACCGCCGACGCACGCTCGGCAGAAGAGGCATTGTCTGCCGTCCGGCAAAAACACGCTGACAATGCACTTGAGCGTGACCGCACCGAACGCGAACATCGCTACCAGTCGCAGCAGATCATTGATCTGAATGCTCGCGGCGAGAGGCTGGTTAGTGATATTTCTGCTGCCGAAGATCGCTTACGTCTGGCAGCCTCAGAACACGAAAGGCTTTCGGAAGAAGAGCAGAAAGAAAGTTCAGAAGCGGATGCTTCGCGGCTTATCTTGGTCGAGGCAGAAAAGCACTACAACGCAAAGCTTGATGACGTTCGCAGAATAGAATCAGAAATGGACGAGCGCCGTTCTGAACTCATGCGGCATAGTGCAGCTGTCGAAAGATTTGACGAGATCGCACGCCAGCTTGCCTTTAATCTGGAACGCATGACCGAACGCTCGAACGGCTTGAAGAATGAGTCGATGCGTGCTGAAGAAACACATGCCGAACACGTTTCCGAAGCTGAAAAGGTCACCGCCGAGCTAAAAGCCGAGCGAGACAGGCTTGATGAATACAATACCGAGAAACAGCAGATCGTGGCATCAGTTGCTGATTCGAGAGAAAAGCTGCGAACGGCAGAGGAAACATTGCGTGCGGCTCAAAATGAGCATTCGCGGACGCTGAATCGTCTGGAAACTCTCAGAGAACTGGAAGAAAAGCGCGCGGTTTACGCACCGCAGATACAGCGATTGTTCGGTGAGCAATCGGCTATCGGTGTTCGCCCGACCGGTGTTCTGGCAGATTTTATCTCTGTCGGCGAACGTGCGGAAAAGGCCGTTGAGAGCGTTTTTGGACAGTATCTGCAAACCGTGCTGGTCAAAGACCTGGCGGATGCACGCAAGGTTTCGTCATGGCTCCGACAGAACCGCATTGGGCGCGTGTCGGTACTGATAGCGCCTGATGTAAAGGCGGCCAACGGACACGATAACGGCGTGCTACCCGCAACCATCGGCGAAGCGTTAGGAGCATCTGCTGAACTTACGGATGTTCTGCGCAGGGCATTTCCGCGTGAAATGGCAGCGGTTCTTGTTGAAGAACTCAAAGACGGGTCGACCGACCCTGCGGCAAATTCTATCGTGGTAGGAGCGAACGGCGAGATGCTGGTTGGCGGCGGCCTCTTTATCAGCAGCCGCGAAACCAATGGCGGAAAAGACGATTCACTGCTGGCGTTCAAACGTGAGCTTTCAGGCCTGTCAAAGGCAGAGGCAATGCTGGCAAAAGATGTTGCCGCAGCTGAAAAGAACGTTGTTGCCGAACGCGAAGCACTGTCTGTGGTAGAGGAAAAGGCTGTTGACCTTCAATCGCTTATCATCAAGGTAGAAAGGCATCTGCTTTCGCTCGACCTGCAGGAAAAGAATCTGAAGCAGGACATAGAACGCGCTGAGCGGCACAGAAAGGTCGTTGCGGAAGAGATAGAACAGCTTGGCGGTGAGATCGCCGAAGTAGGCAAAAAGATCGAAGACGCTAGGGAAAGCCGCAGAAATGCCGCCGAACAGAGCGAAGGTTCCCAGTCCGAACTTGACCGGATAGCCGGCGAATTGTCCTCAGCACGTGAGCGTGTTGATATGGAAAATTCGGCACTTAATGAAAAACGGACGATGGCTGCGACCTCCAGCGAACGCAGACGGGCGGTTCATTCGGCTCTAAAACGCATTGAAGCGGAACAAAAAGAGGTCGATATGCGGATCGGCGTTCTCAAGGCTGAGCTTGCCGCGACCGAGCAAAAGATAGTTGAACTGACCGGATCGGTTTCAGAGATCTCTGAACGCATATCGGGTGCCGGGGCAGATCTGGACCGTGAAAAGGCCGAGGTTGAAACGGCTATCGGGATCGTAAAGACCCAGCGCGAGGCCGCAGATGCTGCCAGCGGCGAATTGGGCAATCTTAACCGTCTGGCTGCTGAAGCGATGAACGAGCGGGCTGCTTTTGAGGTAAGACAGGCCGAGGCGACGACACATCTTCGAAATATTCACGAAAACTGCGCTCAGGAATTGAACACGAGCCTGAGCGAGCTGATGAAAGATGAAGACCTTCCAGATGATTTTCAACTTGATGAATCCAGGGAAAAGGTAGAATCGCTCCGTGAACGGCTTGATGGTTTTGGTGCGATAAATATGCTCGCGGTGGAAGAGCTGGCAGAAGCCGAGGAAAGATTGCTTTTCCTTACATCACAACGGCAGGACATCATAGAAAGCATTGCTTCGGCAGAAGAAGCCCTTCGTGAAATAAAAGAGCGTTCGCGCGAGCGGTTCCGAAACGCTTTCGAAGCGATAAATGCAAATTTCAGCAATTTCTTTCAGGAGCTTTTTGGCGGCGGACGCGGCGAGATGACCTTGCTGGAATCTGAGGACATTCTCGAGGCGGGTATCGAGGTCGTCGCACAACCGCCCGGCAAACGGCTTCAAAACATCCTTCTCCTTTCCGGCGGAGAAAAGGCGATGACCGCCATCGCTCTTGTCCTTGCCATATTCAAATATCGGCCGTCGCCTTTCTGCCTGCTTGACGAGGTAGATGCCCCGCTCGATGAAGCGAACGTTGGGCGCTTTGTCGATCAGATAGCGACGATGGCTGAAAAGACCCAATTCATCGTTATTACCCACAACAAACGCACAATGGAGGCGGCTCGGGCGCTTTACGGTGTGACCATGCAAGAAGCCGGTGTTTCTAGAGTGGTTTCGGTCAAATTTGAATAAGTACCGAACTTTTTACGCCCTTTTCTCATCAAATCACGGTATTTTGTTATACAATTAACGATTTGCTGCGCGTGCGGTTTTATATCCTAAAGATGAGATCTGTAAATTTTCTGATAATTTTCCTGCTTTCGGTGACGGCTTTTTCCGTCGTTGTCACTGCCCAAACCAAAAAGAACGCACGGGACACCGAACCTCAAAAGAACGGCACAACTTCTGCGACGGCCGAACCTGAGCGGGCACCAGCCGGCAACGATGCGGTATATCAATATGAATTCAGCCAACCGGATTTTGTGATCTCACGCATTATCGTAAAGCATAATGACAGCGGAAAAGGAACTATAACTTTTTTTAAGGGTGACGATGAGCCTTTGGAAGACCCTATCAGCCTAGGCGACGCAACGCTGGAAAGGGTGAGAACAGTGCTTCGCGACATGGACTTTCTAAATTCGGTTGAGGACTATCAGTACGAAAAGGACTATTCGCATCTTGGCACATCCTCGATCACATTAGAACAGGGCGGTCGTAAACGCACGGCGAAGTATAATTGGACAACGAACAAACTGGCCAGACAACTTGTCGAAGAATACCGCAGGATCTCAAACCTCTATATTTGGAAGTTTGACATCAATCTTTCACGCGAAAATCTGCCTCTGGAATCGCCTAAGTTAATGGAAAGGCTAGATCAAATGGTGAGCCGAGATCAGGTTGCCGATACGCAAGGCCTTATTCCGTTTCTCAACGAATTGAGCAACGACGAAAGGCTGCCTCTGATGGCTCGAAACCGGGCTATCAAGATAATCAAACAGATCGAGAAAAAGGCAAAATAATTCCCGCCTATTTAACTGTTATCTGTCCGTCATCGCTTATTGCAGGTGCTGTAGAAGGAAAGTCAGTGTTTGAAAGGGTTCTAATTTTCCTGATAGCTTCGCCTGAACGGTCAAGAACGGGAATGCCTCTTCCTTCCTGCTTGCCTGAGTGGATCCTTCCGCCAACGAACTTGCCTTCGCCATCCAGTTCTACTTCGAGGATCGCTGTCAACGCTGTTTCTGCTTCAAGCCGGAACCATCCGTAAGTCGCAAAATTACCAAGAGAATATGCGATAAGGCGTCCTTTATAAATTTCGATCCCGCGAAGCACGTGAGGCCCGTGTCCGATCACGAGATCTGCACCGGCATCGATCACAGTTCTTGAGAACAGAGGCAGATTTCCGCGTTTCTCACCAAAATACATCTCTGTCTTTTGCGGGACGTTCTGATTTCCGGTGCCTTCAGCTCCGCCGTGAAAAGAAACGACGACAATATCTGCTTTCTTGTCCGCTTCCGCAACCAGCCGTTTTGCAGTGACCAGATCATTGACGTTCGGTACAACAGCATTGTGTGCAAAACCGATGAACGCGACTTTCTTTCCCTTCACTTCAAGAAAGGCGGTTGAATATTGCAATTTATCGCTTCCCGCATGTTTGATGCCAAGTTCGTCCAGCGTGCGGCGGGTGCTTGCGGAACCGGCGGTGCCAAAATCCAGGGCATGATTATTTGCCAGCGAAAGCACATCAAATCCGGCCTCTTTCAGATACTTTCCATAACGGGTCGGCATTCTGAACGCAAAGCATCTGACAGGCTGTCCTGGCTTTGGAGGGCGACATTTCGTAGATTCTCCGCCGTCAACCATCGGCCCTTCCAGATTTCCGAAAGCGATGTCAGCGGCTGAGAGTATCGGCGCGACCGCCGCTAGAATATCGGCTCCGTCATTTGGCGGCATTCGCGTATCGTTGGGAAACGGGGAACCGAGCATGACGTCACCGACTGCCGCAATGCTTATCAGATTCGGATCTTTTTCGGGCAATGGCGTCGGCGTCACCGAAACTTCTGTGAACGATGCCGGTTCAATGGCAACGCTTTCTGCGGTGCCGCAGCCCATCGCCATAAAGGTCAAAGTAAGGGTAAGAAAGATCGAAAATCTGCGCGGATGTATCATAAAAACCATCAGTTAGATGAATTTTTTGGCGGTCAGTGCCGTCCAAAAAAGCGGGAAAAGATAATGATCTATCCCCGCCATTCAGAGAAGTTTATTTGAAGCCTATGCTGTTGCCGGAGCAAGCTTTTCTGAGACCTCTGGCTCGCTTGCCGCCGATATTTCGTCGGAATCGGCTATCAACGAGCGGTCTATAATGTCCTTTTGCTCCAATTCATGGATCGCGTAAGAACCGGTTGCCGGAGAGGCAGACGGAACGCGTCCGATATACCTCAATTCCACGCCGTCAGGCTTTATCTCATCAAGACGTGGTTCAACGAATGACCATCCGCCCATGTTCTTTGGTTCTTCCTGTGCCCAGAACAGCTGTTTTGCATTCGGATAAGATGCAATTATTTCTTTGAGCCTTTCGCCAGGGAAAGGATAGAACTGTTCAAGACGGACGATGGCAACCTTGCCGTCATTCGCATCTGCACGAGCGACCTCGAGATCATAAAAGACCTTGCCTGAACACAGAACGATCCGCTTGACCTTTGATCGGTCCTCGATAGCGGCATCGTCAATGACGGGCTTAAATCCTCCGCTGACAAGTTCCTCGACGGACGAAGATGCCGCCGGAAGCCTGAGAAGGCTCTTTGGCGTCATCACTATCAGCGGACGAACCGCACTCTGGAGCACCTGCCGCCGCAGCATATGAAAATACTGTGCCGGCGTCGTCGGGTTGCAGACCTGCATATTATTCTCAGCACACAGCTGAAGATAGCGTTCCAGCCTTGCCGAAGAATGTTCCGGCCCCTGGCCCTCAAAACCGTGCGGAAGCAGCATAACTAGGCGGCATCTTTCTTTCCATTTATCCTCTGATGCGGAAATATACTGATCAATAATGACCTGAGCACCATTAGAAAAATCGCCGAACTGAGCTTCCCACATTACAAGGAAATCCGGAGCCTTCAATGAATAGCCGTATTCAAATCCCAGAACGGCATTCTCGGAAAGGGAACTGTCAAAAACCTGGAACCGAGCAAGCGGATCAGCCTCCGTGCGGATGTCTCCGAGCGGTGACCATATCGTGCCGGTCTTGGTGTCATACATCATTGCGTGACGCTGTGAGAATGTTCCCCGGCCGGAATCCTGACCGCTGAGGCGGACGCGGATGCCGTCCTTTACCAATGAGCCAAAAGCCATTGCCTCGGCAAAGCCCCAATCCATCGGAACTTCTCCCGTGCCCATTTTGGCACGTCGTCCGAGTTGTCCGACCATTTTGGGATTGATGCTGAAATCCTCAGGAATGAGCGTTATGTCTTCAGCGATAGTCTTGAGTGTTTCTGCCGGAACTCCGGTTTCCAATACTGCCGAACCGTCTTCGTCAACTGTTGGTGCGGGCATTTCCGTGCGTTTTGTCTTTCCTGATGCAATGCTCTTTGCTCTTTCCAGAATGCCCTCGTATTTATCGACGACCTTTCCGGTCATCTGGCTGAGGTCTTCTTCGGTGATGACGCCCTCGCGGATAAGCTGGCGGGCATATATGTCGCGAACGCCCGGATGAGCCTTTACGCGGGCATACATCAGCGGTTGCGTGTAGCTCGGTTCGTCTCCTTCGTTATGGCCCAGACGCCTGAACCCGACAAGGTCCATAACTACGTCCTTGTTAAATTCCTGTCTGTAAGCAAGAGCGATCTGTATTACACGATAAGCGGCTTCCGGGTCGTCGCCGTTTATGTGAAAGATCGGTATCTGGGTTATCTGTGCGGCGTCGGTCGAATAGATCGAACTTCGCCCTGCTTCGGGCGAGGTCGTAAATCCTATCTGGTTATTGATGACTATGTGGATCGTTCCGCCGGTGCGATATCCGCGAAGGCTGGCAAGCTGGAGCGTTTCCATAACGATGCCCTGACCGGCAAATGCGGCATCGCCGTGAAGCAACACAGGCAGTATGCGGTCATGAACCGCATCTCGGCGTGAGGCATCTGCTTCATCGCC
The DNA here is from genome assembly GCA_019639215.1 of Acidobacteriota bacterium. GTDB lineage: Bacteria > Acidobacteriota > Blastocatellia > Pyrinomonadales > Pyrinomonadaceae > OLB17. Next base: position 17,002 of record JAHBSH010000006.1, on the reverse strand, counting down.
TTCGAGCAGCTGATCCTGTCTGGCACGCGACATTCCTTCGACCACCGGGTTAACAAACTCGAGGTGAGAAGGGTTACAGGCAAGTTCGATGCGTATATCCTTGCCGACGCGCGTCGTGCGTTTGCCGACAGCTCCCTGATGATATTTCACGTCGCCTTCGTCCGCAGGAAAGCTCGGATGCGAGCTTCCTTCAAATATCGTGAAGATGCGTTCCGCCATATCGCCGGTGGATGCGTCGCCCACAATGTTGGAGAGAACGTTCAGACGGCCGCGATGTGCCATGCCCATGAATATCTCGTCCACACCGCGTTCCGAAGATGTTTCTACAAGCTGGTCAAGCATCGGGATGACCGTTTCGCAGCCCTCAAGCGAAAAGCGCTTTTGACCGAGATATTTCTTGTGGAGAAACTGTTCGAACTGTTCTGCTTCTATCAGCTTTTCAAGCAGTTCCTTCTTGATGTTTGCATCAAGAGGCGCCGTGTCAACAAAATGTTCTCTGATCTTTTGTCTGATCCAATCTTTTTCACGGCGGCTCTTTATGTGTCTGTATTCAATACCGACCTTGCCGCAGTATGCCTTGCGGAGTATTTCCAGAATGCGGCGGAGCGTTGCGGTCTTTTCACCGTGAAGTCCGCCTGTGATGAACTCACGGTCAAGATCCCAGATGGTCAGGCCAAAATTCTCAAGTTCAAGCTCTTCCGCATGATGCGGCGTCATATTGAGCGGATCGATATTTGCCAGCAAATGCCCAAGCGAACGGTATGCGTTGATAAGCTGCAGTACGTTTGCCTGTTTTTCTATGTGTTCCGCTACGTTGTCAGGGCCGAAAACACTGGAGTTCTGATCCTGTGCACCGCGAAGCGGCGGATATTTGATCTCCAGATCACCAAAGATGTCATCGTAGAAATTGTGTTCGCCAACAAGCAGTTGATGAACCCTTGCCAAAAACAACCCGCTTTCCGCTCCCTGAATAACGCGATGGTCGTATGTGCTGGTTACTGTAACCGTCTTGCTAATGCCAAGCTGTGACAGCGTGGCCGGAGCCATTGACTGATATTCTGCCGGATACTCTATCGCTCCGGTGGCGATGATAACACTCTGGCCTGCCATCAGACGCGGGTTTGACGCTACGGTTCCGATAGTTCCCGGATTTGTCAGCGAAATCGTCGTACCCTGAAAATCGGCGATCTCCAGTTTGCCGTCACGCGCCTTTTTGACGGTGTCGTTATATGCCGAAAAGAATTCGGCAAAATTCATTGATTCGGTGCCTTTGATATTCGGCACGAGAAGGTTACGCGAACCGTCCCGCTTTTCGATGTCGATGGCAATGCCGAGATTGACCGCCGATGAAATGACACGCGAAGGAGTTCCGTCAACAACACCAAAGCTGTTGTTCATCTGCGGATATTCCTTTACAGCCTTTATCAAAGCCCAGGCGATAAGATGTGTGAATGAGACCTTTCCTCGGCCAACTGCCTGCAGGTGTTCGTTGATGATCCTGCGATTTTCTTCCAGAACCTTTACCGGAATGTTTCTGACGCTGGTGGCTGTCGGAACGGTAAGGCTCAATTCCATGTTCTCGACGATCTTTTTTGAGGCTCCGATAATCGGTTTTGCCTCGGAGCCTGCCGGAACAGATGTCGATGGCTGTTCGGTTTTGACAGCTTCTGTTTTAGGAGCCTGTTCGATCTTTTTCTGCTGTGCGGGAGCCGGTGCGCTTGCTTGGCCGCCTGACCTTTCCGCGATCGCTTCCGCAAAATAAGTTCGCCAAGCTTCATCGACCGAGTTCTGGTCGGCCTGATAGCGGGCTAAAAGCCCTTCAACGTAACTGGCGTTGGCGCCAAACTGTTCTTCAATGAAATCCGATAGATTTTTGGTGGTGTCGCTCACGTCTGATGTTTATAACCTCGTTCGCATATATATGCTTGTGATTGGTATTTTACCGTAAACTGGCGGAAAAGATAAGGCAGGCGGTTCATTGAGGCTGAGTTTCAGATCTTGCCTTTTGAATAAGAGGATTTTCTATCATCAGGTCGATATCAACCGGTATCACGCGCTTATGATAAAAGCCCCATTTTCGAAATTTGCCGAACACAAAAACACGGCCCTTCACTTGCCATTTTTCCTGAGAATCGCTCATCTCTTTCCACGCTGCATGGAGTATTCCAGTCGATGAGAGCATGATCGATGCCGGGTTTGGCAGATTAGCAGGTTCGTTCTTTGTGATCGAGAAAGGATATCGATAATCTTCGATCTTTACCCCAACCCCATTTACAAACATGTCATTGAAGGTCAAAAAATCGATCTTCGCACTTTGTCGTGGAGAGAGGACCTCAGCTGAAAGTTCGAACGTAATGCCCGATAAGGCAACATTTTTAAGTTGCGGAGGCGATACCTTGATGAAAGCTTCTTCGCCTCTGTTACTTTTCGGATCGTTTCCGGTATTTACGGAGATGGTTTCGCGATGAACCTTATAGCCGTGTATCTTGTCAGGAAATACGGGCGTTTGAGCCGCCGCCCGTGCTGTGAAACACAGGCAAATTACGCCAAAGGCAAACAAGCCCGTAAAAAGGTAAAGATACGGCAATAGTGCCGGGCGAAACTTGAAAGGGAACAGATCGATGTTTGATGATCTAGGAATTTGACGACGCATGTGACCGGCCTGTTTCTTCCGGCGGCGTAGGTTCGCCTGTAGCCTCAAGATCCAGCTTTATGGCGTCCAGTATGCCGTTTATAAACTGTGTTGCCTCAAAAGTAGAGAAGCGGCGGGTAATTTCCAGGGCTTCATTTATGACGACGGTCGAAGGAGTATCCTCGAACAAAAATTCGTAAACGGAAAGGCGTAGGACATTTCTGTCCACGATGGCCATTCGCTCTATTCGCCAATGTTCCGCTCTGGTACGAATGCGGTCGTCTATCACCGACAGATTCTTCAGCGTGCCCAGGACAAGGTCGTTCGCAAATTTGCGTGACTTTTCGTCGAGCTCTTCATCACCGAGTTCATTCCAATAGTCCTCGGTCAGCGAAGCCTGGCCGCTTTTCTCCACGTCCGCCGCAAAGAGCATTTGCAGAGCGCATTCACGGGCTTTTCTTCGTGTGCCCGAACCTTTACCTGATTTTTCAAACGACATTATGTAAAGCCTTATCGTTGCTGTTTTTGCGGCTGTTCTCTATCTCGCGATGAAGATTGACGACCTCGATCGCAGAGACCGCAGCCTCGTATCCTTTATTGCCTGCCTTTCCGCCGCAGCGATTGATGGCCTGTTCGAGCGTATCGGTTGTCACCACACCAAAGATCACCGGAATTCCGGTTGTCATGCCCGCTTGTGCGATGCCCTTTGCCGCCTCACCTGCGACATAGTCAAAATGCGGCGTTTCTCCGCGAATGACCACGCCGAGAGCGATGACCGCGTCAAAGTTCCCCGAATTTGCCAGTTTCAGCGACGTAAGCGGCAATTCAAAAGCTCCAGGAACCATGAAAACCTCGACATCGGTTTCGTCGACCCCATGAGTTTCAAGCGCCGAGATAGCACCTTCACTTAGTTTTGACGTCAGAAAGTCATTCCAACGACTAACGACGACGGCAAAACGGCTGCCTTTGGCATTTACCTGACCGCGATGGACTTTTGGCTGCAACAAAATATCTCCTAATGGCAAAGATGCCAAATCCAAGTATAGTTAACGGCAAAAGCAAATGACAAGCAAAAAAGCCACATTGCAAAAATTGGCGGTCAGCGAAATAATACCTTGATGCCGCAAACCGTTCATCACGAAGGTATTTTTGCCGCCGAGGAAACCTTGGTCATTGAAACGCCCGAACGCGTTCCTCTGGCTTTTTCCCTCGCTTCAATAGGCAACAGATTCCTTGCCGTGGCTATTGATCACGCGATCCAATACACCGCAATTTTCACGGTGTTCTGGATAGCGTCGGAGATAGTAGGAGCAGGAGCGGGCGATAGCGCTGGTCTGGGAGCGTCCGACCTCACTACTGAAACTCCCAAATGGGCAATAGCAGTTCTCATAGTTGTTTTGTTCGCTCTATTTTCCGGTTACTTTATTCTATTTGAATGGTTGTGGGACGGACAGACTCCTGGGAAAAGACTTCTAAAGCTTCGCGTCATTCGTGAGGACGGCAGGCCGATAACCCTTTGGGAAGCAGTTGCCAGAAACCTTCTCCGCGTGTTCGATGCAATACCGGGTTTTGTCGTTCCTATTTACTCGATCGGCTTGATCGTAATATTTCTGAGCGGCCGTGATCAGCGCGTGGGCGATATATTTGCCGGTACGGTCGTGATCCGCGAACGATCTGATGAAGCCCCGAAGTTTGAAGAGGTGTTTTCGAATCGCATCTCGGATGCGGCATTTCGCAGAGTTCAACCGATCACGGCTATCAAGGCGGATCTGACACTTGTCACACACAGTGAGATCGAGGTCGTGGAAAGTTTTCTACGCCGCCGTTGGGATCTGACAGAGCGTCAGCGTTTGTGGATGGCCTGGCGTGTTGCTCTCCCGCTAATGTATAAACTGAAGCCTGAATATGATCCGGAATCATTTACTTATGAGGGCTTTCTCGAGGAACTCTTGAGTATGTATCACCGCCGCCGCTCGTACATAAACTGAGTGCGCTAAGGATCCGACTCAGACTTTGACTCATTTCATCTTGAAGTAATACGGAAACATCTTGCCTGCCGCAAGCGGATCTATACTTCCACCCAAAATCTCAAAAGCCCTGACCATAACCGGATCGCGTCCAGCTGCAAGGTCTTCCGGCGAAGGAAGTATGAGTTCATCAGGCTGTACGCCCACATGTTCGAGGCTCTTACCATCGGCCATGACAACGTCTGCATTCGTTACACTTACACCGTACGGGACAACCTTGTCACCGCCCATTTCAAATCTATGCTGCCTAGACTGCATCACAGCTCCTGCAGAAACATCCCCGATGACAACACCGCGTTTCTCTAACTGGATCACTCTTGCAAATATCTCAGCGGCGGACGCAGATTTGCTGTCTATCAGGACGACGATCTTTCCCTTAAAGACATTATCGGCTCCCCGTGTTTTCGCGAACATCGGGTCCATCGCCCTGCGGCCTTTCAGTTCGGCTATCTTCAGATCGTTCGGAAAAAAGTGGCTGACCAGCCGCTCGAGGGCGACAACGGCGCCGCCGCCATTACCGCGAAGGTCGAGAATGACCGAACCGGCCTGTTTCGGTCTTTCGACCAACCTGTCGATGTCAGTTGTTGAAACGCTGAATGACGGCATTTTCCACACGACTATACCGCCCGCGGTCACATATCGGTTCTCGTAATTCTTTTCTTCGTAAAAATCATCGTACAGCCTGAAATAAGTATTAAATCCAACGCTGGCAGGCTGGCGCTTTATCTCGGATTCAATTTCAAGCTTTCGCGCCTCAGTATCTCCCGGCGACGCGACCATTAGTGTAAGTTTGGAACGTTTGCTGATAGCGTGATAGTAGTAATACATTTTCCACATTTCACTTCGGTTGACCGGGAAATTCTCTATCGCCAATATCTGGTCGCCCACTTTTAGCCCTTTTTTTTCAGCGTCACTACCGGGTTTTACATCCGTGACAAAGCATTTATCGCCAAACATTCTTTCGCGCCAGCCATATTCGACCAAGATCGTCGTTGCGGGCGGCAGAAATTGCAGATGAGAATCGTTGAATTCAATGACCACCTGAGCGATCACTCCCAGCGCCTGATCGGTACTACTTACTTGAGAGAGCCGTTCGTCGGCCCTTTTAAACCTTTCGTTCAGGTCAATTCCTCTATATGTAGGATCGTAATATTCCTTTTCTATGGTTCTTTTTATGGACTTTAGAATATCTTTCATCCGGCCGCGCTCGATGTTGTCAAATTTTTGAGCCGGAACTGTCTGAAAGCCGATCAAGAGAAGCAATATTGTGCAGACGCTCAAAGAGCAAATACTGTTACGGAGCATAAAAAAACCTCACGTCTTTTAGGTGGATGTATTCTTAAAAATTAGGTGCCGAACAGACCTAATGAGACGATAATAACAAAAAAGTGCGTTTTCATTAAGAAAACTTAAAGAAAAATGTTACTCTTGGTCTTTGTCTGTGACAGATCGGCCAATAGCGGGCCGTCTTTATAACTAATAATTCATAATGCAGGGCGGAAATATTTTAGTTACCGGCGGTGCCGGTTTTATAGGATCACACCTTGTCGAGAGGCTTCTTGATGAGGGCACATGGAATATTACGATCGTTGACGATCTGAATGACTTCTATGATCCGAATATAAAACGCAGAAATCTTGAACAGTGCAGTAACGGGGATGCGTGCCGTTTTGTTGAAGCGGATATCCGCGATGTAGATGCACTTGAGCGTGTTTTTTCGGAGAGTTCCTTCGATGTGATAGTTCATCTCGCGGCCAGAGCAGGTGTTCGGCCGTCGCTTGATGAACCGAGACTTTATTACGAGACAAATGTCACGGGTACGCTCAACCTTTTGGAACTGTCCCGTGACCACAATGTAAAGCACTTTGTTTTTGGCTCATCTTCGAGCGTTTACGGAATAAACGCCAACGTCCCTTTTGCAGAGACCGACCTGATCCAAAAACCGATCTCGCCCTACGCGGCAACCAAGGCCGCGGGAGAGCTGATGTGTCATACATATTCACATTTGTATGACATACGCACGGTCTGTCTCCGATTTTTTACCGTCTATGGTGCAAGGCAGCGTCCCGATCTGGCGATACATAAATTCAGCAAATTGATAATGGATGGAAAGCCGATACAGGTTTTCGGAGACGGTTCTACACGGCGCGACTATACCTATGTTGATGACATCATTCAGGGTGTCAGAGCATCAATAAGCTATGACCGGTCCACCCATGAGGTCTTTAATCTGGGCGAATCAGAAACGACAGACCTTTCAACCCTAATAGAATTGCTGGAAAAGAGTCTCGGCGAAAAGGCGGTCATTGACCGCCAGCCACTGCAGCCCGGTGACGTGCCGATCACATTTGCCGACATCACAAAAGCGAGACAACTGCTGGACTATAAACCCGTGACAAAGATAGAAGAGGGAATTCCCAAGTTTGCGGAATGGTTCAGATCAACACAGATGAAAGGCGCCGCTGTATAACAGCGGCCTTTTTTTATTTCAATTCATTCAATACGGCATGCGCAATATATCTGACTTGACAGAGGTTATAATTAGAATTATTCTAACTTCAATTCAGATGGTCTGATACTAATTCATTGTCGCGTTTCGCTGTGACTAAAGAATGATCTCATTATCTTTCACGGCCGTGAAAGATGCCCCGAAGGACGCGATAAGTATAGTTCCGCAAATATACCAATAGATCAAATAAGGAAAGGTACCTAAAAAATGGAAAATAATTCAGGAGAAAATGGCTCGAAATGTCCCTTTACAGGCGGAGCCGTCAGGTTTACAACACAAAATCTGCGGACAAACCGCGATTGGTGGCCTAAAGGATTAAATCTGAACATTCTTCGTCAGCATTCGTCATTGACCGATCCGATGGACAATGACTTTGATTATGCCAAAGAGTTTTTGACGCTTGATTATGCAGCCCTTAAACAGGATCTCGCCGATCTTATGACCGATTCGCAGGATTGGTGGCCGGCAGACTTTGGCCACTATGGCGGGCTTTTTATCCGCATGGCATGGCACAGCGCCGGAACATATCGCATCTCTGACGGCCGCGGTGGCGGCGGACGCGGACAGCAGCGTTTTGCCCCGCTGAACAGCTGGCCTGATAACGTCAGTCTTGATAAAGCACGTCGTCTTTTATGGCCGATAAAGCAAAAATACGGCAACAAGATCTCGTGGGCTGACCTACTTATACTGACGGGTAACGTTGCTCTTGAAACGATGGGGTTCAAGACCTTTGGCTTTGCCGGCGGGCGTGAGGACGTTTGGGAAGCCGACCAAGATGTCTATTGGGGAGCAGAGACGACGTGGCTGGCCGGAGATGTTCGCTATAAACACGGTTCGGAAGGCGTAGAGAAAGACGGTGGCGTTCTCGTAACCGATGATGATGCCGATGGCGATGTTCACAGCCGTGTGCTGGAAAATCCGCTTGCCGCTGTTCAAATGGGTCTGATCTATGTAAACCCCGAAGGGCCTGATGGCAATCCTGATCCGCTTCTTGCCGCAAAGGACATCCGCGAAACATTTGGCCGGATGGCAATGAATGATGAAGAGACCGTTGCATTGATCGCCGGCGGACATACATTTGGCAAAACTCACGGAGCCGGTCCGGCAGATAACGTCGGAGTCGAACCGGAAGCAGCAAGCCTGGCAGCACAAGGCTTGGGCTGGGAAAATAAATTCGGTACCGGAAAGGCCGGATTTACTATCACCAGCGGCTTGGAAGTGACTTGGACAAAAACGCCGACACAGTGGTCAAATAATTTCTTCGAAAACCTTTTTGGATATGAGTGGGAACTAACCAAAAGCCCTGCCGGGGCCAACCAATGGGTTGCCAAAGGTGCTGACGCGATCATCCCAGATGCCCACGACAATACAAAGCGTTGGCTGCCTACGATGTTGACTACCGATCTGTCACTGCGGTTTGATCCGGAATACGAGAAAATATCGCGACGTTTTCTAGAGAATCCCGATGAGTTTGCCGATGCATTCGCACGTGCATGGTTCAAACTTACGCACCGTGACATGGGGCCGATAGAGCGTTATCTTGGCCCCGAGGTTCCTGCGGAAGAGCTTATTTGGCAAGATCGCATCTCTCCGGAAACGCGTTCAAACATCAACGAAGCGGACATTGTTCTGCTCAAGTCGAAGATCGCGGAAACGGGCCTCAGCGTCTCTGAACTGGTTTCGACGGCGTGGGCATCTGCCTCTACTTTCAGGGGAGGCGACAAGCGTGGCGGAGCAAACGGAGCCCGTCTGCGGCTTGAGCCGCAAAAGAACTGGGAAGTAAATAATCCCGCCGGGCTTGCCAACGTACTGACAACCCTTGAAGGTATTCAAACTGAATTCAACTCGGCAGGCGGCAAGGTTTCACTTGCTGATCTGATCGTGTTGGGCGGAAATGTCGGCATCGAAAAAGCGGCACAGGCCGCCGGTATAGGTGTAACGGTTCCGTTCACTCCGGGGCGTGGCGATGCGACGCAGGAACAGACCGATGTCGAATCGTTCCATTACCTCGAGCCAAAGGCAGATGGCTTCCGTAACTATAAGAAAAGACACCATTTAACAACGGCTGAAGAACTCCTTGTCGACAAAGCTCAGCAGCTGACGCTGACCGCTCCGGAAATGACCGTGCTGGTAGGCGGTATGCGTGTGTTGGGAACGAATTGGGACGGATCGAACTACGGTGTATTTACTGAACGTGTCGGACAGCTAACGAATGACTTTTTTGTCAATCTGCTTGATATGGGCACCGAATGGAAAGCAGCCGATCCCGGCGAACACGCTTTCATCGGAACTGACCGCAAAACAGGAGAACAGAAATGGGTTGGAACTCGAGCCGATCTCGTGTTCGGTTCGCATTCCGAACTGCGGGCGATCTCAGAGATCTACGGCAGCAGTGATTCACAGGCTAAATTTGTAAAAGATTTTGTCGCTACCTGGAACAAGGTTATGAACCTAGATAGATACGACCTTGGATAATTGCTTTCTGAGAATAAAAAGAGGTGGTCGAGATCGGCCACCTCTTTTTGCTTTAAAATTAGGGTGCGGTCAGAATTTTTCGGCCCAGTTCTTATAACTGCCAAGAAAATCGGTCAATACTTTTTGGGTTGATTCGGCAAGGTTGCCCTGTTCGTCAAAAAGCTTGCTGACTCCGCCAATATAGGCTTCAAAAGGACACATCGGCACGCCAAGAAAAACTACTGCCTGACGGACATTGTGATTAGCCCCGAAAGCTCCGGTTGTTCCCGGCGTCACGCTGATAACGGCTCCGGGCTTTCCCTTCCAAACAGACGAACCGTAAGGACGCGAGCCGACGTCTATCGCATTTTTTAATACGCCGGGAATGGTACGGTTGTATTCGGGCGTGACGAAGATGACGCCGTTCATTGTCAGCATCTTTTCACGAAAATCTACCCAAGCCTGCGGCGGTGTTTCCGTCTCCAGATCTTCGTTGTAATGCGGCATTTCGCCGATCTCTACGATCTCAAGTTCCAAGCCATCCGGCTGCAGACGGATAAGTTCGTTTGCGATCTTGCGGTTATAGGAAGCCTTGCGAAGACTTCCTACGATTAGTGCTATCTTTTTGCTCATATTATTTATTCAATGGAATTACGAAATCGTTTTAACCTAGGTTTTTCATCTAGTGAGTGTTTATATTTTATCGTTCGCAATGGATACTCACAAACAGATCGCTTTAAGTGCTGTTGATTACAAAGGCTGATCTAATTATTTTTTCAAGTATCGCAAGATCGACATTATCCAGCTTGTTAATATATAGACATCCGGCTCCGGTTTTGAATTTCCCTAATTTTTCTAATAACTCTTGATGTGGTTGAAAACCAGAGGTGAGATGAAGCGAAAGATTCGCTTTTCGCGGAGAAAAACCGATCACGAACCAATCGACCTCTCGACCCGTTCGCGGGCTTCGAAATCTCTTTGTACCAAAACCGATCAAAGATGCTCCCCACAGTACCGGTTCTTTGCCGGTAATTTTTCTCATCAGATCAAGAATCACATAACTGTCTTTTTGTTTTTGTTCATCATTGATGCTTGCAATAAGGTCCAAGGGAGACCTGTCTGTCGGCTTAGTTTTTAGTTCGACAACCTTTGATCTTTTTTCAGGCATAGATCGCTCCGGATAAACTCAAAATTTCAACATTCCTCGAAAGCCGCGGGCTCCGTAGTAGGACTCGGCACCGTTGTGATATGTAAAGACGTGTCCGTATCGCCAGTCGCAAAACAAAGCTCCGCCTTTTTCACGAATATCAGCAGGTGTTTCGATCCAGCTAGATGTTTTTGTGTCAAATTTGCCCAGCTTTTGCAGGTTGCGATACTGCTCTTCGTTTAGTATCGTGACGCCCATTTCGGCAGCTAAGCCCAAAGCGCTATTAGCAGGTTTATGTTCTTTTCTTGATTCGAGAGCGGCTGTGTCGTAACAAACGCTGCGGCGGCCTTTCGGGCTTTCTGCCGAACAATCGACAAAAATATATTCGCCCGATTTCTTATCAAACCCGACAACGTCCGGCTCGCCGCCCGTCGCTTCCATCTGATCAAGCGACCACAGTTTATCGCTGCTTTTACGTAAACGTTCCTCGACTTTTTCCCACTGGATTTCTTTGTGCCTATCCGGGTTTTTCCCAAAACGATCTTTCAATATTGCGATCAGATCGTCGGCTTCGACCGGGGACAATTTCTTTCCTGTTTTTGTGTTTTTACTCATAACTTTGTTATCGGGCGTTGCGACTTAATTGGCGGTAAAACCCACCTTTCTGCTATCCGGTCTGAAATGCCATGATACTACGGTGAGGACGAGCAGCAGCAGCGAAGGGAATATCTCGCCAAAAGGGTCGCGCATAATGATGTGCGAAACAAAAGCACCTGACGCGACAAAGAAAAATCCGGCATACGCCCATTCTTTTAGCAATGGAAGTTTTGGGGCCAAGATCGCGACGACGCCCAATATTTTCCAGACACCGAGAATCGTTAGCAGATAAGACGGATAGCCCAAGCGGCTAACAGCCTCAACGCCCTCGGGTATTCGCATCAACTGAACCACAGCGCTCGAAAGCATTCCAAGCGAAAGCCAAATGGTTGCTATCCAATAGATGATCTTTTTTGCTTTTGTCATAGGCTTTTACAGTCATCTCCTGATCGAAAAAAATACCACCAGCAAGAAAACCAAGATCTATTCCTTGAAGACAAAATAGACCGCTCCGATCATCAATGCAAACCCTATCAGATGGTTTAGCTTTAGTGTCTGGCCTTTGAAAAAGAACAGAACGAATATCGAAAATACGACTAACGTTATCGCTTCTTGCAGGATCTTTAGCTGCCATAGCGAGAAAGGGCCGCCCTCGATATCGCTGCCTATTCGGTTTGCCGGAACCTGAAAGATATATTCGAAAAGAGCTATTCCCCAACTGATGAGGATGATCGCCGGCAAACCCAATGTAGCAAACCAGCTCATCTCTTTGAATTTGAGATGGCCGTACCACGCCAGCGTCATAAATACGTTTGAAATGACAAGAAGAATGACCGTATAGAACCCGCGCATATTGTGACCCAACCCGACATCCTAAAATGATCTGTAAACAATTGGGATTATACAACTATCAATGCCGTACAGAGAGCCTAAACCAAGCGAGATCGGGCTTAAGAAGCTTTTCAGGACAGGTCTTGATCCAGTATTTGGCTATGCTTGCAAGTGCTCGACGGCAGTACTGCTAATTTGGAAAATGTCGTAAAAGCATCGCTTATAGATTGATAAGTGCAAGGTTGTTTTATAAAGTATATGGGTAATAACACGTAACGCCTCAAAAAGAGAATTTTTTGAGGCGAATTTTATTATTATGAGCGTCAAACAGATCTTTGTAATTTCCTCTATATCAGTGAGTGTAGTGATACTGTTACTTGCTTTGATAAGCCCTTATTTCCTACTCGCTTTTCTTATTTTTGGGCCGATAATTGTGGTAGGTATAGCCGATATGGCTCAAAAGCGGCAGACCGTTCGCCGCAATTTCCCGGTTATCGGAAATTTTCGGTACATGCTGGAAAAGGTCCGTCCGGAGATAATGCAGTATTTTGTGGAAACAGATACTGACGGCAGACCGATCAACCGCATATACAGGTCGCTGATCTATCAGCGATCAAAGAACGTAAATTCGACAAGTCCGTTTGGAACTCAGTGGGATGTTTATCATCCGGGTTATGAGTGGATGAATCATTCGGTTTATGCCGTTGATCCGGCTGATCTGGAACGCGAACAGAGAGTGTTGGTCGGTGGCCCTGATTGTAAGCAACCTTATCTGTCGAGCAGATTGAACATTTCTGCAATGAGCTTTGGAGCCTTGAGTAAGAACGCTGTTCTTGCAATGAACGAAGGGGCAAAAATAGGCAACTTTGCACAGAATACCGGCGAGGGCGGGATCAGTCCGTATCATTTAAGACCCGGCGGAGACCTTATCTGGCAGATAGGAACCGGGTATTTTGGCTGCAGATCAGAGAACGGTGAATTTGACGCAAAGCTGTTCCAAGAGAAAGCTGCACTTGAAAGTGTAAAAATGATCGAAGTAAAGCTGTCGCAGGGAGCAAAGCCCGGCCACGGCGGAATCCTTCCGGCGGCAAAGAACACCGAAGAAATTGCTGCGATCCGAAACGTAACGCCTCATACGACGGTAAATTCGCCGCCGGCCCACACTGCTTTTATAAACGCCGAAGGCTTGATGCATTTTATCAAACAGCTTCGCGACCTGTCGGGCGGCAAACCGATCGGCTTCAAGCTTTGCATTGGTAAACGTGAGGAGTTCGTGGAGTTTTGTGAAGCGATGATAGCTACCGGCATCAAGCCTGATTTTATCTCCATCGACGGTGCCGAAGGCGGAACCGGTGCTTCGCCGGTCGAATTCGCCGACTCGATCGGGATGCCGCTGCGTGACGGTTTAGCATTTGCCGTAGATACACTGCGTGGTTATGACCTTAAGAAAGATATAAAGATCGTTGCTGCGGGTAAGGTCTTCACCGGTTATCATATCGCGAGGCTGATCGCTATTGGTGCTGACATGGTCAATGTAGCAAGGGCGATGATGCTTGCAACCGGTTGCATTCAGGCTTTGCAATGCCATCAGAATACTTGTCCGACAGGCGTTGCGACGCAGGACAAAGGGCTGATGAAAGGTTTGGTCGTAGAAGACAAAGCTCGACGGGTTGCCAATTTTCATAAGGCAACGATCGAGAGCTTTGTTGAGCTGATGGCGGCATCAGGAGTGATCAGCGCTGACGAACTCAGCCGCGAACACATTAATCGCCGTGCCGGAGCCACAGGTTTTCAAAAATATAGTGTTATATATCCGGAAGTCGAGATCGGTTCATACCTAAATGACCGAACCAAGATCCGCGTGTGATGCCCTGTTAAAAAGGCGGGCATCAGAGAGTCTTTTTTACAACAAAATAAGTTGAGGTTGGGTGCTGACCCAACCTCTTTTTGTCTAACTAAAGATCGCTACTAACTTAATATCAATAATCATTGTAACTGTTGTAGTTGTTATACGCCTCGCCGGTCACATAATCGTTGCGAAGATTGCCTACGCGACGAACATCAGATTTGAGGTGGCTGCTTAACGAATCGGGAAGATAGTCGCCGTGAACCTTCATAAAATTGTCGTAAACCGTCAGCATCTGATTCTGTAAATTGCTCATGCGAGCACGCGTTCCTCTGTAAAAATTTGAAAACTGACCACCGCCCTGAACCTTGCCCGCAGCGCTGATTATCTGCTCTGCGAGTCGTTCGATCTGCGGGTGTACACTTTCATAAGCATTGATCGCGGCTTGTTCCTTGGCAGGATCGACGCCTCTGCGCCGCCCTGACACAGAACGGCCATCAGACGATGTCCCGCTTTGTTTCATTCTTTCAAGATCTTTTTTCCAGGCGTTATCTTGCTCTTCCCAATATTTGGTGTTGGCTAAAGACTCATCCGCGGCAGAAGCGATGCCGGAGATCGTATTCGGATCGTCTTTTAGATCAGACTTTATCTCTTTGGAACGCGCGGCAAATTGTTTGGCCAGGTCGAAATTTTTCTCGGTCGAATACGGTGTTTGATAAATGTCGGCTATCCAAAGAGCGAGCCGTGCGGCACATTCGGCTCCGTTTTTGCCATCATAATTATTTAACTGACCTTTTAGATAGTTTAGTTTATAGCTGTCAGACGCTTTATTGTTGGCGTTATAAAGCCCGTCGGAGCCGAGATCGAGATCCAAGCCGCGGAAGTATCCTACACAGAAATTTTTGGGATCTTTTGCGAGCTGTTGAACCCAAAAATCATACTCAGCCTTCTGCTCGGCTTTCCAGGCAGGCGTGCCGACATTTGATCTAACATCTCTACTCAGAAATGACCTGAATTTTTTCCACGATTCATCCAGGCTTTCAAAAAGCGAGAAATCCCACGGGTCTTCACTTATCGCAAGCTTTTTCAGCTCGATCTTTTCGCGCCACTGTGCTTCGATAGCTTTTGATGTTTCACTAAGCAACTTTTCGTTTTCGGGATTTTGCTTGACCAGTTCCGGCAGCCCATTCAAATGGCTGTATATTGTGTTGACGACCCAATCATTTGTCGGTTTTAGCTTGTAAGCGGCTTGGAAATCTGCCAGTGCCCCGAAGTTGTCTTTTGTAGCCAGCTTTTTATCAAAGCCAATGACCATTAGAGCTATGTAGTTTTTGGGGTCGATCTGCAGAGCCTTTTGGGCATCGGCGACTGCAGATAGTTTTACATTTTTATCCTGCGTCGCAACATATCTGGAATATGCCCTAATGGCAAGAGCAAGGCTGTCCTGAGAATTTATTTTCAATGCCGTTTCGGCATCCGCCAAAGCATTGTTAGTCATTCCGAGAAACATCTCGGCATAGGCTCTTTCGGCATATATCGGCAAATTACTATTGCTCGAAAGCGCCTTATTAAGATCGTTCAGCGCGAGTTTATAGCGGCCAAATCCATTGAGCAGCTGACCGCGAACGGCTCGGGCTGTTGCATTCTCCGGGTTGATCTCGATGGTGAGCGAGAAGGCATCGAGGGCTTCGCTCTTTTTACCGATCTTTCCGCCGTAAAGTGTTAAGGCACGATTAAATGCCGCTTGTGGAAATTCCGGGTCTAATGCTAGTGCCTTGTCGAAATCAGCGAGTGCGGCGATGTATTCCTTTTTGCCGTCACGTTTTGCGACGCCACGGGCATTTAGAGCGATCTTGTTTTTAGGGTCACGAGTGAGCAAGCGGTTGGCAAGCGTTTCGGTTTCTGGATACTGCTTTTTAAGGACAAGTGCGCGAACCTTTTGGGTCAACAGGGCTTGATCGTTCGGCTTGGTCTTTAACGCTGCATCTATTTTTGTTAACGCTGCATCAGCGTCACCTTTGTCGAGCAAAGCGGTGATCGCGATAATTGGCTGTGAAAAAACCGTCGTTGTAAAAAACGCGATCAACAATGTAAGAATAGGGGGAACTATATAACGTTTCATCGAAAAGAATAATAAGCCGAAATGAGTCCCTGAACAAGTGGGTAAACATCACCTGCGGAAGTTCCTGTAAAAGGGCATAGCTCGCTTTCTAAGAGGCTCCGCCTTGAAAGCAAATCGATCAAATGGGTGGATTGTTAATTGCGAATGGTGGCTGGGTTTTTGGGCTTTGGTCATTTAGACCTTTCACGACCAGAAAGATCTATACAGAAGTTCCCCAGCCGTCGAACTCGCAATCGTGTTTTGCACCGCGGTCGCACATATCAGCGGTCCATTGGAGTATTCTGTTCTCGTCTATCTGTATCGGTGTGGACCAACCGTTTATCAAAAACTCTTTTCTGTTGTGAGCAGAGTTTCCATAACTTGACGAATATTCTAGCGCCGCCAGCTCATTTGAAAGTTTAGAAGCCTTTTCTTCGGAATTGGTATAGAAAAAGAACTCCAGCGGAAGTGTTTTTTCATCAGTGATACCATGCTCACGCAGAGCAGCTACTGTTTGCGGACTCATTTCTATCTGTTTGGCACGATTTGCGGCAAGATCGACTTCTGACCTGTACTGCCCGGGGTCTTTACTTCCGAATATTTTGTCGAATATACCCATTTTATTAACTTATCGCCTTATTCGCGGCGGCTCCTTGAACTACTTAAGCTGCGAGGCTCGACGTTCGTCGGCTTCGGCAAGGTCATTCTTTTTCAACTCACGATAAACCATTGCCCGTGCAAGATAACCATTTTTGCGATCTGGTTGTATCTCGATGACCTTTGTAAAACTTTCTACCGCCTTTTGAGGACTGCCGGTGTAATACTGGGCAATGCCTAGATTTATGTAGCCGTCAGCAA
>JAHBSH010000059.1 GCA_019639215.1 Acidobacteriota bacterium | reverse complement strand
GCGTTGACCTATTTTCCACGCCCTGCAGAAGTCGCAGAACCGACGACCGAAATAACGCAGGTCAGCGAAGGCAACGCGGAAGCGGCTGAAACCGCCGCCGAAAGCGAGCATCTACAGAACAGCTACGCAGGTATGCTAGGTCACGCGATCGAACCGGCGATACAACCTCTTGGTTTTGACTGGAAGATCGGCGTGGCTTTGATAGCGAGCTTTGCGGCTCGCGAGGTATTGGTCTCGACACTCAGCATAATCTATAATGTGGGCAAGGACGCGGATGAAGAATCTGATTCTCTGATCTCAGCTATCCGCGAAGCAAAACGGCCGGATGGAACGCTTGTCTGGACGCCCTTGACCGCGATCACGGTGATGGTCTTTTTCGTCCTTGCGATGCAATGCATGTCAACTGTGGCGGTAGTGCGTCGAGAAACGAACTCTTGGGCATGGACGCTGTTCATGGTCGGATATATGACGGTGCTTGCTTATGCGGCGGCATTTGTTACATATCAGGGTGGAAAGCTGCTCGGGTTTGGCTGATACAGCAATGAGTGTTATCGAATATGTGGTCATCGGTTTGATAGTGGCTGGCGCGGTTGCGTATATCGGCTTGGTCATCTTCAAAAAAACGAGAAGTATGTCATCCAAAAACGACTGCGGATCGGACTGCGGCTGTGACAACTAATAGCATCGGCGGATTTTATCGTTGAGCGGCAACCAACCATTTCTCACCGAAGGGATGAGGGCGATGTTCCTCTCCACTCTTTCTTTTGCTCTCGCAAATGTTTTTGTAAAACAACTTACTCATATACCGCCAATGGAAATAGTGTTCTTTCGCTGTTCCATTGCTACGGTTTTTTGTTTTATTGGCCTAAAACAAGCGAACGCTGATTGGATAGGTTCCAATCGCCTGCTGTTGCTGCTTCGCGGCCTGTTTGGGACAACCGCACTGTATCTTTTCTTCGTGACTCTTCACAACATTCCATTGGCATCTGCGGTGACAATACAATATTTATCGCCGATCTTCACTGCGGTTATAGGTATTGTCATCCTTAAGGAAAAGGTCAGGCCGGTGCAGTGGCTATTCTATGCAATCGCGTTTGCGGGTGTACTACTTGTGCAGAGATTTGATCCGCGTGTGTCGTGGTATTTTCTTCTCATCGGTGTTATATCGGCGTTCGGTTCGGGTATGGCATACAATCTTGTCCGCAGCCTTAAGGGAAAAGAACATCCGTTGACGGTAGTGCTTCATTTTCAGCTGATCGGGGCAATAGCCGGTTTAGTCAGCCTGTTCTTTGAATGGAGGATGCCAAGCGGCTGGGATTGGTTATTCCTGCTGCTCATCGGAATTTTTTCGCAGCTTGGTCAGATCTTTTTGACGAACGCATTGCAAAAAGAAGCTGTTGCCGGTGTAGCGATAGTCAACTATTCAGGGATATTTTATTCGGTCATATTCGGGTTGATGATCTTCGGAGAATCTCAATCACTACTTTCCATATCAGGGATGCTGCTTGTCGTTTTGGGAGTTCTTCTCAGCATTCTATATACAAGACGCGTTGACCTGAAAAAGCTGGAATCAACCGTTGCATGACAAATTCAAAGCCCGTTGATAAACCTTGGATGATATCAACGGGCTTGCTTAGTTTATAGTTGTGCTCTCTATCTCGATGTTGAATTGCGAATGAACACCGAGATATCGTCTTTCAGCTTTTTCAGCGAGGTTTTCTCAATATACATCATGTGGCCCGCTTCATAATATGCCGTCGAAATGTTCTTCCTTAGTTCCGGATCTAGCTGCATTGATGACATTGTGTAATCAGCTGCGAAATACGGTGTGGCAAGGTCATAATATCCGCTTGCGAGAAAGACTTTCATATACGGATTCTTCCTCATAGCCTGAGAAAGATCACCGGTCGTATCAGCATAACCATGGCTGATATTGTAGTTCCAGGGTGATGTAATGCCGCCGCCGAGGATGTAATATTCAAGATCGCTTTTGAACCCAAGCTCTCGCCGGACATAATCATTGAAAGTTGCGGTATATGGCGGCCTTATAGCGGTCATGCTCGGATCAAAGTCCGGACTGGAACCGCCTGAATCACGGTCAAAACCGAGAAAACGGCTGTCTAACCTTCCCGTAGTTCTGTCTCTTTCACGAAGAAGTTCCTTATTGAATTCACCCAACTCAACCCGGAAATTCTGATTTTTTACGAAATTCTTTGGAAGTCCGCTAAGGGCGGAAAATTTTGTAAGCAACGCCTCCCGTTCCTGAGCCGTCAGTCGGTCGAATTTGAGAAATGCCGGAGCAAGCTGGTTAGTTGCGAAATCTTCTGATTCCCGAAGTACATCTTTAAGTGGCCTGTTCTGATATTCCGGTGCCAGCTTTTTGTGGTACCAAGCTGTTGCGGTATAGGAAGGGAATATCAGGACCAGAGGAAGGTCATTGTTATTCGCAAAACGAATGGACTGAAAGTTTGTGACCATCGAGACGAGGGCGACGCCGTTTAAGCCAATGCCTCGCTCGAACAAGTGGTTTGAAAGTCCGGAGACACGAGCAGTGCCGTAACTTTCTCCGACGAGGAATAGAGGTGAAGACCACCGTTCATATCGCGTCAGATAAAGTCTGATAAAATCCCCAACGGAACGGATGTCACCGTTTACCGAGAAAAATTTTGATGCGAATTCAGGTTTGGTGGCCCGCGAATAGCCGGTGCCGACAGTGTCAACAAAGACAAGGTCGGTCATGTCAAGCCAGCTATCGTTGTTGTCAACAAGTTCGTATGGCGGCGGCGGCATTGTACCGTCGTCAAGCATTTTTGCCCGTTTTGGCCCCAATGCGCCAAGATGCAGCCAGACGGAGGCCGAACCCGGGCCGCCGTTGAATGAGAACATCAAAGGACGCTGTTTTTGATCACCAGCATTGTCCAAAGTGTATGCCATGAAGAAGATCTTTGCCTCGGTCTGGCCAGTAGCCTCATTGTCCAGAGGAAGATAACCGGTCGTAACCGTATAATTCAGCTGTTTTCCACCAACGCGTGCTGAATGTTTTGTCACAACCGGCGGTTCTTCGGCTATTTTAGGTTCGGCTGCTCGCGGGCTGCCCGAAGGCGTAGGTGACTGGCCCGGCTGTCCGCCACCGCCTCTTTGGCCGGGAGGTTGAGCGATAATTGTTGCGGCTGAAAGTAATACCACGATCAATAACTTAAGAGATCTGACCATATTAACGTTGTACCTCACTTACTATCTTTCCGTCGATTATTGTGCCCACACAATGCGTTACATACTCCAGCGGGTCGCCGTCATAAAGAGCGATGTCGGCGTCTTTACCAACCGCGAGCGAACCAACGCGGCCGTCTATGCCCAGAATTCGGGCAGCGTCGATAGTAATGGAAGCCAGAGCATCACGTCTGCTTAAGCCATTTGCGGCGGCTATTCCCGCCTCAAACAGAATCACACGCGTTTTAGGTACATAGCCTTCAAAGCCGCTCTGAAGTGCAAATGGAATGCCTGCTGCTTTGAGTTTTCCTGCGGTTTCCATTGAAAGATTCTCTCGGTCACCGCCCGAGCGAGCCATTGTCGGATGAAGTATTACAGGAAAACCTGACGCCTTTATCTCATTGAGGTGCATGTGGGCATCTGCGGCTCCCTCCAGAATGATCTTTATCTTGAACTCATCGGCTATTCTTAGAGCCGTCATAATATCAAGTGATTTTTCGGCGTAAACCAAGAGCGGTATTTCACCTTTGATGACGCGATACATTATCTCGCCTTTAAGGTCATTTGGCGGATCGTCCTTTTTGGCGCTTTCCTGAGCTTTTATCAATTCTGCCCTAAGCATTGCAGCGGCCTTCGACCGCGTTCCCGGAGAACGTCCTTGTGCCATGCCGCTTTGCCCCAGAGCGACCGATACCATCGCGACCGGCTTTACCATAGCTTCTTCTACGGTGTTGCCGGTCGTTTTTACGATCATCGTCTGACCTGAGATCAAGGCTGAAGGTTGATGGCCTGTATGCAGCGTAGTCACGCCAAATTCACGCAGCCACGTAACAAGACGTTCTCTGGCATCATAGGCATCTATTGCCCTAAGCTCAGGCTGTACGCTGGCGCTACGGTCTATTGCCATCTGGTCGTGCGGCTGCCCGAGATAACCGTTAAGTCCGACAACGGTTCTTGCGTCTATAAGCCCGGGTGTCACTACTTTCGCAGATATCACGCGATAGTTGGCAGGTATCTTGACCTGATCCTCGGTTCCAACGGCTTCTATCTTACTGCCTTTTATCAAGACAACTCCGTTGGAGATAGGTTCACCGGTCATGGTCCAAACCGTCTCGCCCTTTACCGCGATCTGAGCTGATATAATTGCCGAAAAGCTCAGTATCACAGACGCTGTCAGCAAAAACCGGAGTGGTATGTTCGTTCCTTTTTTAATGAATGAGATTTTGTTCATTAGTTCAAACCTCCCAGTGAGGTATCAAAACAATAAATATGATCAAGAAGTATCGACTCTCCGACCTGAAAACCGCCGACTGCGAGAAGGTGATCTTTCGGGTCGGTCCTGTCGAAAACCTTCTTTCCTTCAACCCATGTCTCAAGCACATGTGTGTAAACGCTTAGCGGGTCCCCAGACAGAACAACGAGGTCTGCATCCTTTCCTACTTCAAGAGACCCGACACGATCTTGAAGGTCAAGCATTATGGCATTAGCCATGGTCAGACCGTAAAGTGCCTTTTCACGTGACATTCCTGAGCGTACTGCCAGCCCGCCGGAACGAAGGAATAGACGCGAGTCGGTTATTCCGTCATCAGTGTGAAAGCCGGTCAATACGCCTGCTTTTTCTAATGCCGCGCCGTTCTCACCTGATATATCTTTTGCTTCAAGCTTTCCTCCTGGAGAATCGAGGAATATTATCGACGCTGGAACCTTTGCCGCAGCGATCTCATCGGCAACCATCCATGCGTCAGAAACATGCTGTAAAACCAGCCTGAAACCAAATTCCTTTTGAAGCCTCAACACAGTGAGGATATCGTCATGTCTGTGGGTGTGAAAATGAACGACCTTTTTGCGATCAAGCACCTCGACCAGCGATTCCATTGCAAGATCTCTTGCGGGAAGTTTCGATGCGTCATCGCCTGCTTTTTTTATCTTGTCACGGTATTCCTGGGCTTTGATGAACTGTTCTCGAACCAGAGCAGCCGATTTGGCCCTCGTGCCGGGAAAACCTCCGCCAGTTGCCCTGATCGGATTAGTGCCGTTCGCGAACTTTATTCCGCCTGCATAGCTGCCGTCCTTACCGAATATCAGAAGATCATCTATCTTGCGTGCTCCGTCACGAAGCTTGAGATAAAGTGTTTGACCCGAATTAAGATGGCCAGATCCTGGCATTACATTTACTGTTGTTATACCTCCGGCCTGTGCCTTTTGCAGGCTCACAGAACGAACATCGACAGAATCGAGGATCCTAACATCTGGCTGTATCGGACCTGAAGAATCAGCTCCCGCAGGGCCGCCGACGTGGCTGTGTGTATCAACCAAACCCGGCATTACTATCTTACCCGCAAGGTCGCGTATGGCAGCTCCCGCCGGAGGCTTTACTGAAGCGGAAGGGCCAATAGCCGTTATCTTTCCGTTTCGAACCACTATAGTGCCGTTCTCGATGGGGGCTCCGACTATCGGTATCAGGCGAGCGTTAATGAACGCTACGGCCTGATCCTGAGCCGGACTCGCGCCAGCTAAAAACAGAACAGCCAGACAGCAAAGTAATATTGATCTCATTTTACGATCCTCAAAAGGTTAAATTTTGAATTTTGTTCGGAATGTTCTCTTAAGTTCCTATGAAATGAGGCTTGTGTCAAGAATGGAGATAGGAAAGTCTTCTAAAAGATCTCGTTAGGTCACCCTGATTCAGGCATATCTCAGATACTTTTTCTATCTGTTCGGTCAGAATCGTGTCGCGGCAAAGTGAGATTAACCTCCGTACCGCTGTCAGCGTTACGGCTTATTTCTATTGTTCCGCCGTGAGAAGTGACTATCCCGTAGCAAACCGCGAGTCCGAGTCCGGTGCCTTTGCCGGGTGGTTTGGTGGTAAAGAAGGGGTCAAACGCCTTTCCGATAGCGGTATCATCCATACCATATCCTGTATCAGTTATTGTCAGGAAAACCTCTCTCTCATTTCCGGTGCCGGTTATCGCTATTGAGCCTCCGTTTGGCATGGCATCCTTTGCATTTAACAAGAGATTCAGCACTACCTGCTGTATTTGATCAGGATCTGCAAATATCTGCGGCAGATCATCGGCGAGTGTAATGCGGGTATTCAAACTGCGGAAGTCCCCATCGTATTCAGCAAGTTTGACGGCAGAATCTATGACATCTTTTAGATGGATCCGCGATCTCGCCGCAGGTCGTGTTCGGGCAAAATTTGTCAGGCCTTGGGTCACATTCTTAATGCGTTCTATTTGGGAGGAGATCAACTCCAGTTGCTCAATGGCTTCTGGGTCGTTGGTGTATTCCGCTCGCATTATCTGGATCATTGACGAAATTGAAGCAAGCGGATTATTTACCTCATGTGCCACACCCGCAGCCAACGTTCCCATCGCTGCGAGCCGATCTGCACGCATCAGCTGTTCATTCATTGCTCCCATTTTTTCGATGTCCTCAGCCATTTTTCTGCTCATCTCGTTAAACGAACTGGCGAGCAGTCCGATCTCGTCGTTGCTTCTAATGAGGTCAACTTCAGTTCCGTACTTACCGTTCGTGACGCCAACGGCGGCTACAGTAATGCGCTGAAGCGGCCTGGATATGGAACGTACCACTAGCAACAGGAGAATAAGGTTTGGCACGAGAGCGGAGATAATGCTGAAAACCAGATACTTTCTCCACGCCTCTCCATCCATTCCGTTCCTGAACGACCACCATGCTATCGGTATCTGAAACAATGCGAAACTGATAACAGCGACAGAAGCAATACTGAGAGCGGTCTTGTAAGTAAGCGGGAAGAGCCTGAACTGATCTAAAGCAGACTGTAATGAGAAAAGACTGAAATTTGATATGGCGTAAGCATATATGATGACGCCGGGCAGTACGAAAATGGAACTATATGGCAGCAGCCAATACTGATCGAAATACGGAAGAATAATATTCGCAATTGTCTTTAAAAGCCCGGTTATTAGTACGGCCCAAAGGACCGCTCCAACCTGCTGGCCCATTTGCGTGCCGCGAAACTGTCTGTATTTTCGAAAAAGCACCGACGTTCCGTAAAAGAAAACAAAGTACACATAAGCAACAAACGCGTATGCAAGCGGAGCAAGTTCGATGGAAAAATGCCCATCGCTCATCTCTACGTGTTGCCACAACAATCCGAATACTGCAGCCGGTATCAACACCACGCCCGGAGCGAAAAGAACTGCTGCTTTTACCCTTGGTGTACGGGAATTTTCAGGAAATACCCAGGCGAATATCGCAAGAGCGTATTGCATGAGCAGAGCGGTAATGAAACTGACGGCAACCCACCAGCCTGCGCCGAGTTCTTCCTCATGGAAATTCCAAAATATCTGATCTTTTACAGTCCAAAGGGCTAGAAATGCTATAAAAATGGCAAAAGTCTGATGGCTTCTGCGGCGTGGGTCGGCAACAAACACATAAAACCCGAGCAGTACGAGTAGGAAAAGCGCGAACAGATGAAGCACTACAAGCATCGACAAGATAATACGTCGTTGCTCAAAAGAAGGGAAGCCCTATGCGGGTCTTAACGGCCAAGATATATCTTGAAGTTCAGCCCGACGCCGTTGATAGTTCTAATATCACCGGATCGGTTATCCTTTCTGATGTAAAAAAGGTCGGCTGAAAGGTTCTTGGAAAGTTTCCTTGAAACACCTGCAGTGAATTCATGACTGGAAAACGACCCGCTCTGAAACTCGAAGAAAACTTCCTCTGCGACAAAGGGTGAGAATATCTCTTTGTTGTTTATTTTTATCGGTATACTCAGAGTTCCTCTATTCCTGAGCCTGGTTGAATCAGAAGAATCGATCCTGAATCTATGCTCAAGTCTTCCTCGCCATTTTAAGGAAACTCTAGAAAAGTCTTTTCCGCTTGTGAGATCGAGCCTAAGCCGATGTTCAGTCTCTTTATCTCCTGTTACAGGCTCACCCTTTCTGAAATAGTAAGAGGGCGTAAGAGTGAAAGAGTCATTCAAGCGAAAATCAAAGCCAACCCCGATCCGTTTATCCACCGGATTAAGACCACCCCTGCCTAAACGAAGCGTGGTCAGGATGTTCAAATTGACAAGGTTTGTCTTTGAGCCGTCGTCATTTTCTTTTATTTTTAGCGGGACGATTATCGCTGTTTCATTCCAGAATTGTGTATCATCGCCGTCTTCATTATCAGACTGGGCCGATATTCCTAAAAAGGCTGAGAGCGTCAATAACAAAACATGGACCGACCTTGCTAAAGGTGAGCGATGAAATGAATACCGGATGTGATCAAGAGAAGTCAATATAGGTATATTTGCAAAAGAATGAATAAAAACCATCACTTTAGAAATTTTACGGTATTAACAAAATGTTAACAATAAGACAGGTGTATTAAAGACCAAGGATCAGGGCGGCGGCAGTAAATGAAATGCCAACGACTACTGGCAGAAGGTGCTTCAATTCGATAAAGCCGTTCTTTTGAAGATTATGATGCAGCAGGGCAAAGAGTGGAAAAGCGACAGCCGCACTGACGGCTCCGATGATACCGCCAACTATAGCTCCAAAGAAAAACAAGAAAATTCCACCGGAGAAACCGCAAAAAAGTCCCCATACTGCTCCAATTAGCGGAAGTAAAAGGATGTACGTAAGCGGACCAAGCTTCAGAGATCTGGCTGTGACTTTGGATACAAGACTTCCTGTCAATGCACCTGCGCCAGCGGTAAAAAGTGTGGATACTATAACCAGCAGAACGATAAGAGCAAATTCATTAGGCGGTCTGGTATTTTCAAAGAAGGTTCTTCCCAATAATGCGGTAGTTGGAATAGCCCCGAACAAAAATCCAAACAAAGAATAAGCTCTCTCTGCAGAAACCGGATTTCTCATCAGTCCACTTTCCAGTTCCGCGGTATAAATGTGTTCGTTCCTTTTTTGTAAGGCGATCTCTTCGTTGGCCGCAATGATCGTATCAAGGCGGATGAGGTCCATGTCGGCCGTTAGGC
This sequence comes from Acidobacteriota bacterium, assembly GCA_019639215.1. Taxonomy (GTDB): domain Bacteria; phylum Acidobacteriota; class Blastocatellia; order Pyrinomonadales; family Pyrinomonadaceae; genus OLB17. The sequence continues at coordinate 11,321 of JAHBSH010000059.1, read as the reverse complement.
CTGTCATTTCGACATTTGATTTTGTTCTGGTATCGTGGACTCCCATTTTTCTGTCTTGCTGCTGCGTGGATCTAAATCAGACGAATTGGCGTTGCGGTTGAGAAATCTTTTAACGATTCCGTTAAGTAAAATATCGTTTGCCGAAAGAGACAATTGATCCAGATACTTCTCTACACGGCCGATAGCTTCACGGTCAATGTCGAGGCCTTCTATCATTTCAAGCGATGACGCCAGATCGTCACGTGCATAGGTGAGATGCCTTTCAAGGCGATTTCGGTTGCGTCTTATCAGACAAGCGGTGCCCGCTTTCTCATTCGGATGTCCGGAAAGAAAAAAGATCGAGTCTTCTGGTTGATGATGATCATCTGTGTCTGCCATTCGAGAGGTCAGTAGTCCGGCATATCTGTCAGCTGACTCGGCCAAATGCTGAAAAGCACTGTCCTCTTTCGCTTTCCATGCCATTTGCCTCAAAAAAACCTTCGTGTTGGATCTGATACTTTCTGCCGTGTTATCTCGCGTGACCTTATCGGAATGATGACGAGAACGACCGGAACGACTTAATAACAGTCTTATGCCAATGATCGGCCAGAATACGAGTTCAACGAGACCGATCAAAGCCGACGCCGAGTTGGAACGACGAGCGTTGCTATAGAACGAATATATAGCTACAGGTGCTCCGAATGCTGTGTAAATGATCAGAAGATCAAAAAGTGTCATCATTCTGAACGAAAAAGTGGCAAAGACTGTACCATTCGGCTTGTTTTCGAACGAAATCGTGTATTGCGGGTTTTCGTGCAGGATTTATAAGGGGTAATGATTTAATGGAACATTTGCGAGGTTTCTTACGTTACATATTTTTAGCATTACGCAAACAAAATAAGCAATATTCTTTGCAAAATGCAAAAAGTCTTGCGTTCTGAAGGTGGGAACGCAAAAAGTTCCGAGAGCAAGCGTCATCGTATGGCACACTTTTTGCTACTACTTGAGTTCAGGAACGAAATTCCAGGCTAATAAGCAGACAACGAACGAAAACCATACAGTTTATAAGTAATAAGGAGGACAGTATGAACAAAAACGCTAAGATCAAGGTAATAAAGAAGGGCGAAACTGTTGCCCAAAAGAAAGTTCAACGAACTGAAGTTCGCACCAAACGTGAAGCGGCCCGAGAGATGGTTTCGACCGTGACCAATTGGGTAAGTGACCTGCAGGCGCGAAAACGCGACGAAACAAAGATGGCTATTGAGCAGTTGTTCGGTCAACAGCCGCATCCGACAGAATCCTAGGTTCCGATCATATATATTCCAAAATCGGAACCCTGCAATTATACATACATCAACTCATACCGATTCGTCGGAAATGGCAGCCACATCGAACATGGTTGCCATTTTTGCTTTTACCAAAGCCTCTCGTGAGTATTAACATTTGCATAAATCAGAAAATCGCTGATAATCTCTATGTATTCACCGTATTCAAGAGGAATTATGAAAGAAAAAGCGGCACTGATAACAGGTGCCAGCAGCGGCATCGGACGAGCCGCCGCGATCGCTTTTGCTGAAAGCGGGGCTAATGTCATTGCGGTCGGACGCAATGAAAATGCTCTTGCTGCATTGTCAGTCGAGGCAGACGGCCTAGCGGGTACAATATCATCTATTGGGGCTGATATTTCTGATCCGGATCAGATAGATCGCGTCGTTTCAGAAGCCGTCGAAAAGCTGGGCCGGATTGATATATTGGTCAATGCAGCAGGTATTATTCAGAACGGCTCGATCGCCGATACAACACTTGAGGATTGGGACAAGATGCTCAATATCAATGTGCGTTCGGTATTTTACTTGATCCAGAGATGTGTACCTGAACTTGAGAAGGCAAAAGGAAATATTGTAAACGTCTCAAGCGTGACGGGTACGCGAGCATTTCCGGGTGTTCTTGCCTACTGCGTTTCAAAGGCGGCGGTCGATCAGTTAACGCGCTGCTGTGCACTCGAATTAGCCCCGAAAGGTATTAGGGTCAATGCGGTGAATCCGGGCGTGGTTGTGACCAATTTGCACAAACGCGGCGGTATGAGCGAGGAGAAATACGAAACATTTCTCGAACACTCCAAAAAGACCCATCCGATCGGCAGACCGGGCGAAGCGAGCGAGGTGGCAGAACTTATACGATTTCTCGCATCGGACAATGCAGGATGGATCACGGGCGTGACATACGCGATCGACGGCGGGCGAGCGGAAACTTGCGCTAGATAGGATTTTTCTATACGGGATAAGGCCAGGAAACGTGAAATTACATTTGCTGCCCAGCACTTTTAATCAAGACGGTTCGGCATCGCCGGGCCAGCATTTGACCTGTTTCATAATAGATGGCCGAGTTGCTATTGATGCCGGAAGTCTGGGAATGGCGGCCACGCCCGAACATCGGGAACATGTTCGCGATGTGGTTCTGACACATGCTCATCTAGATCATATTGCGGGATTGCCTCTTTTCATTGATGATCTGTTTTCGTTTTTGAAAGAGCCAATACGTATTCATGCCGCTCCGAGCGTTATCGAGGTTCTTGAACGTGACGTGTTTAATTGGGATGTCTATCCGCGATTCTCGGAGCTTACAAATGAGAACGGTCCTGTGATCGAGTATGCACCGTTCCCGATCTCGTCTGAATTTTCCGCCGGACATCTTTCGATTCGTGCGGTTGGTGTAAATCACAAAGTACCAAGTGTCGGTTTTATCGTATCTGACGGAAGATCGAAGGTAGCTATAACTGGCGATACCGCGGAGATGGACATTTTTTGGAACGAGATAGCAAAGGAAGAAGGCTTATCGGCATTGCTTGTTGAATGTGCCTTCCCAAATGAGATGGCAGATCTAGCACAGGTTTCGCATCATTTGACGCCGGAGCGTCTGGCAGGCGAGCTGGAAAAGATCGGTGATATCGATTGCCCGGTTTATTGTGTGAACATAAAACCCATGTTTCGGGAAACCGTTATCAGACAACTTGCCGAGCTTCCGGGAAGACAGCCTCAGATACTTGAGGTCGGACGGGTTTACGACCTCTAAACCTATTTTTTTACAAGATTGCGTTTAAAATTCAACGGCTCGAAAGATCCCTGTCGATGTTCATCGGGAAAATCGTAGAGCGATACACGCCCGTTTGAGAAGACCTCTTTTACCTTGAATGTCCTTTCTTCACGTGTCTTTCCAGGCATGATCTCAGCCCTGAACGTCACCATCATTTCGGGACGAGCCCAAACATCTCCCTTTTTTTGCTTTGGAGATTTCTTGTTATCCTTAAGAATCGACATCTTTATCCGTTTGATCGTATCTTTTTTTGTGTTTTGTCTTTCTTAGCGCCGGATGAGCCTTTTCCTCTGCTTTTTCATTCCCAAAGCGGACGGCGGGTGGTGCTGTAGGTTTACGGATGTTCTCAAAAACCGGCATTTTTTTATTTTTCTTTTTGCGACCTGACATCCTTTAAAAGTATAACATTATACGTTCCTTCAACGCGTCGGGTTCGATATATATGCGACGTGGTTCATGTGGAGTAACGACCAATCATTTGAGGATGTAAAAGGTCGGTTGTGATGCGAGTGTGACTCAACGATCAGGCAGAAAAACAGGTTCAGGACATCTGGCAGGTGCGGCCGGAGGAAGTATCGTGTCGCGCCCGCGTCCGCTTCGGCCTGCTGCCGGCGTGTATTATTTTTCACTTTTGGTCATATGCGGTTTCATATTTACGGTACTATGGCTGATCTTTTATGATGATGTTTCCGGTGACCTGAGATACTTGATCCCGACCTTGGCCGCCGGTGCGGTATTTATAGTTGGGATCATCTTTCGCGAAGTACTTCTGTATCGCGCTCATGCAAAAGCCCTGCGAGAGCAACGACGTCTGGATCGAAACATCAACCTCAAACAGGCAGGTTCCCAAGGTCCTGAAAATGAAAAACTCTCGCTGGAACAACACGAAAACCTCTTAGGTGAGATCAGAAAAAAATCTGAGGCTGCCAGAATACTTGGCCATCTGCCTGAAGGCCATAAAGAGGTGTCGGAACTATCAGAACGCTATCTTCACCGTGTATCAGCTGAACTGCCAAAGGTAAAGCCCGGTTCGCCCAGGCTGGCAACATTTAAAAAGGGACAGAGAAAGGTGCGTGAACTCCACCGCTTTCACTTACTTAGGTGGACGGAGATCGTTACAAGATCTTTGATACAAGATGCCAGAGGTTATGATAATATATCCGAACGCTTATCCACGGCACGAAAAGCCCAAGAGGTTTTGGAATATGCCGTCGGGTACTATCCAACTGAACGTGATCTATTGGAATCACAGGAACTATTGGATGAATTTATAGTCTCTATTGAGATGGCCGAAATAATGGAAAGTGCCAGAACTGCGAAAGACAACGGAGAATACACCGTCGCAGTCGCGGCATATCGAGAGGCTCTTTCCAGGCTTGCAGAAAAAGATGTCGGGACAAGAGATCTTTCCTTACTTTCGGATGAGATAGAGGCTGAATTAAAGAAATTGGAGAACAGGATCAGCGAGGAAGAAAATGCCTGAGGTTAAGTTCCCTGTGATCACAGATTGTTAATGATCTCTCAGAAATGCCCAAAATGTAGAAGTTCGAGAGTAAGAAAGGGCTATCGACCAACATTGTTCATATCGAAGATATTTTTTCGATATAACTTGCTTTGTGATAACTGCAATCTTGAATTCAGAGGTTTCGCTGTGCCCGGAACCGTTACGTCTCGGCCGAAAAGAACTCCTAAGAGAGAACAGCAAGTAAAGGATTGATGATAAAGTCGGTTAGATCCATTTTGCTGTTCAGTTTTCTTGCTATCGCATTTCATGTGTGTGCGGAAGGGGTTTTTGCTCAAGCTACGTCAGGAAGTTCTGCTCGACAGCGTCCCGACCTCCTGCATATCGGCGACGTCATAGATGTAGATGTGGTCGGCAGTCTCGAGTTCGACTGGCGCGGTGGGCTTACACCCGAAGGTTTTCTCGAAGGCTATGACCATGTTGAGGAGCCGATAGCCGCTCTTTGCCGAACAGAGGCTCAGGTTGCAGAGGCGATCGCTCGACAGCTTTCCACAATTCTCAGAGACCCGCAAGTAAATGTAAGGATACTGGATCGTTCAAACAGGGCATTGGCTTACATTGATGGAGCTGTAAGGATACCGCAAAGGCTGCGTTTAAACCGACCTGTACGATTGAATGAGGTCATTGTCGTCAGCGGCGGCATCATTGATACTGCCAGCGGTGAAATATCCATATTCAGACGTTCTGATCTGAGCTGCGTTGAAACTAAACAGGCATCCGATCCAACTGCCGAAGGAAGCTCTGTAGAATCCGCAGGATCGACCGAAATGATCAAGATCAAGATCGAGGACATTCTGAGTGGCGTCGCCGAAGCAAATCCTTTTATCGCAAATGGCGACATGATAACTGTCGGTCAGGCTCAGCCAGTCTATGTGATTGGAGGTGTAAATAATCCACGATCAGTATCAACGAGAGCCGAGATCACGGTCGCTAGGGCCATTTTGTCCGCTGGCGGTATGGCAAAGGACGGTTTGCGAGATTCGGTGACGATATATCGCCGTGGCGAAGGAGCATTGGAAACTATAAATGTCAGTTTTGAGGCAATTCAGGAGGGCAAGCAAGAGGACGTTGTCTTAAAACCCTTTGATATTGTGGATGTCGGGCAAAAAGGCCGTGCGAAACGACGATTTCCTCCATCCGTGGAAAATATGCCCGGAGAGGGAGGGACAAGGATCAAGCTGCCGCTTAGGATTATCGACTGAGTTCTTAGCCGATCTGCCCAAAGTTTTTTTCGATCAAATATTGAGAAAAAGCCTAAAATCTGTTTAACTATGATTTTACCCGGTGTTTCTTCACCGCTAGATCGTAATTATGAGCAATGCGTCGAAAAAGATGAGCAGAAGGAAGTCTATCTTTCTTTCCCTGGGAGTAGTTGCCGTGATCATCGGCACGCTTCTTTATTTTGAACAAATATCTGTGCTTTATCTACTTGCCACTATCTCTCTTGTGGCATTGCTGCTTATTGTGGCATTTTCCGACCTTCAGGAAATGGGAAAAGCCATACAGAGCGACAGATCCTAACCCGTCCAGTAAGCCTATGGTGAGGCTTTATCAGATTTCAACAGCCCTGATGTTCTGTGTTCTTTTTGCAACACAGGCGTTGGGGTCTTTTGTATTTTCGTCGTCTGAGCGCGGCAATATTGAGATCAAATGGAATCGTCGTGTTATCCGGGTAGCTGTTTCCAGTTCGGTTTCTGATACTGCTCCTAATATAAAAAAAGGGAGTAATGTCAGCGAAGCGATAAAGCGCAGCTTGATAACATGGGAGCGCGAGTTGGGAGTACGTTTTCAGATCGTGTCCTCAGACACGGCAAATGTTAGCCCACAAGGGAATAGTGGCGACGGTATCTCTCTGATAACGGCCGCTCCAACAGCTGAAAACCTTCAGATCTTCGGTGAAAATGCGCAAAATCTGCCGGCAATGACGCGAATATTCTTCGACCGCCGCGGACGGATCACTGAGGCTGACATTGTACTTAATCCAATATTTCAATTCTCGACAGACGGCAGTTTTGGAACCTTTGACTTAGAATCCGTGCTTGTGCATGAGATCGGGCACCTCTTGGGACTCGACCACCCTCCGATCTCTGCCGGTGTCATGTCATCACAGGTTGCTCGTAACGGGCTGTACGGAATGGAGCAAACCTCAGGAAGGCAATTAAGTTTCGCAGACCTGGCTCAACTCCGAAGTGTTTATGGTAATACTGACCGCTCGGTTGAATGTTGTGCTGAGATCAAGGGAACAGTTACCGGGAACGAGCGGATCGCAAAAGGTAACGTTATTTGGTTGGAAGACGCAGAAACCGGACGTATAGCAGGTTCTGCGTCTGTCGGTGCCCGAGGAGAGTTTTCTGTAAAAGGCTTATCGTCCGGTCTTTATTCGATCTACTTGCGTACAAACGGTGAGGAAGGCAGCGTTACGGATGAATTCGTTGATACGATAGATCTAACACCGGGAGAATCTTTCTCGATGGAGATCGTCCCGCAGAATGTCTTTGCCGTTAATACACTTGAATTTATCGGGGCAATGGGACAGATGTCGAATGCTCCGGTTCAGGCCGATCCGGGCGGAGAGCTTATGCTTCTGTTGGCCGGACGTGTCGAGAAACGCTCATTTACAATTGGCTCGAGCTCGCCATATTTGACCATTCAGAATGACACAGCGATAGATCAAAACCTTTCCGAACGACTGGGTATGATAACGGTTGGGCTTCGCATTGCTGATGATATACCCGTTGGACACTATTCTATCTTCATCAGATCATCAGATGGTTCCAGATCTTATCTTCCCGGTTCCATTGTAGTTACCGGAAGCCGAGAAACCCCTCTTTTGCAGACTCTTTTGAAAAACTAGACAAAGCATTTGCATTTATTGCGATTTGTAGCATAATTGTGAAGTTCACCTCCCCGGTGGACATAGTGTCGTGTGTGGTGAGGACACACGGCATTCGGGCGACGGCATGGGAGACGTCGCCCTTTTTTACTTCAATTTTTCACTTGACGACAGGCAAAATAGGCGTAAACTTTACGTGAATATCATCTGCGATGATCAGTTAAGAACATTGCGGATGCTGATATATTGAACGATCTACATTTGACCGCAGGATCATATTGATCCGCGGTTTTACTTTTTGGTATCGCTCCGAGTGGTGAAATGAAAGAGAAGAAAGGCCGTTTCGTCAGGTGGTTGCTGAATGATCCAAAGGAAAACGATCTGGGTGTAGCCAGGCCGACAACCGTGCATCAGTACAGCTGGTGGAAAGTGATGTGTCTGACCGGTGTCGATTATTTTTCGACACTTGGTTATCAACCGGGAATTGCGATACTTGCCGCGGGAGCACTTTCACCCTTTGCTACCCTTGTCATTGTTCTGCTTACTCTGGCAGGCGCCTTACCGCTTTATCGACGCGTTGCGGAAGAAAGTCCTTATGGTGACGGTTCGATATCAATGTTCGAACGGTTGATGTCCCGTTGGAAGGGCAAGATGTTCGTGCTCGTCCTGCTAGGGTTTGTCGCAACGAGCTTTATCATAACCATCACGCTTTCTTCGGCGGACGCAACAGCTCACATAATAGAAAATCCTTACGTTGTCAGTGATCTGGAATTTCTTGATCATCGTGTCATCGTCACCATCGTGCTGATATTGATGTTGGGAGCTGTTTTTCTAAGAGGATTTGGTGAAGTGATCGGCGTCGCTGTTGTTATTGTGGCGATCTTTCTTTTACTCAACTTTATTACGATCGGTTTTGGCCTATATGAGATCTTTTGGGTTTATCCGGACGCTATACCAAACTGGCAGGCACTGCTCTGGACGCACTCCGATGTGAACGGGAGCATTATCATGCTCGTTGTTGTTTCGCTTGTAGTTTTCCCAAAACTTGCCCTTGGACTTTCTGGATTTGAAACAGGTGTGGTCGTAATGCCGCTTGTGAAAAGCGATGCTATTCCCGCGGATATAAAAACCACAGATATGCACGTTTCGGCGCGCGACATGACCGAATTTCCAGCGGAAATGAAAGAGTATATTGACAGCCGTATCGTCAATACAAAAAAGCTGCTTACATCGGCCGCTGTGATCATGAGCATATTTCTCATGGGCAGCAGCATCGTTACGACGATGTTGATACCCGAAGCTGATCTGCAGTCTGGCGGAAAAGCTTACGGCAGAGCGATCTCTTTCATAGCTCACGAACATCTTGGCCACGGATTCGGTACGGTCTATGACATTTCTACCATTGCTATTTTGTGGTTTGCGGGTGCATCGGCAATGGCGGGGTTACTGAATATCGTTCCGCGATACCTTCCGCGTTACGGTATGGCTCCAAGCTGGGCCTCAGCCACTAGGCCGTTGGTTCTTGTGTTTACCTCAATATCGATTCTGGTTACTGTGATCTTTGACGCTGATGTAACATCACAGGGCGGTGCTTATGCAACGGGTGTTCTTGTGCTGATGGCCTCGACGGGGCTGGTTGCTACTATCTCTGCCAAACGCAAGCGGGAAAAGATCGCATGGCTCTATCTGGTGATCACTCTCGTGTTCTTTTACACGACGATCGTAAACGTCATTGCTCAACCGGACGGCATTCAGATAGCCGCTGTCTTCATTCTGTCGATCATCACCGCATCATTTATCTCACGCGTGATAAGAACCACAGAGCTGCGGGTTAACGCTATTCATCTGGATGAGACTGCTCGCAAATTTGTTGAGGATATTTCTGAAGGCGAGATACGGATCATAACGAACCGCCGCGAAGTAGGCAATGTAAGTGAATACCGGTTCAAGGAGCATGAAAAGCGGATTGACAACCATATACCTGCAACCGACCCTGTGCTGTTCTTTGAGGTCGAGTTGGGAGACGCATCAGAATTCTCAGGTTCATTGAAAGTCCGTGGTGTGGATATTGACGGCTATAGAATTTTACGCACCGAATCGCCAGCGGTGCCGAACGCAATTGCCGGCCTGCTGTTATACCTGCGAGATGAGACCGGTAAGATCCCGCACGTTTATTTCGGATGGAGCGAAGGTAACCCGATAATGTACCTGATCCGCTATCTGATCTTTGGCGAGGGTGACACGGCACCTGTGACAAGGGAAATTCTCAGGCAGGCGGAACCTGACCCTGAACTCAGGCCAAATGTTCATGTTGGTGGTTAATCCTGACTGTAGTCAGGCGGCTGAAGAAGTGACGGATTCATATCCAGATAACAAGAACGGCAATATACAGGACGTCCTTGGGATGGATAGAAAGGGACGGTCGTGCGTTCGCTGCATCGAGCACAATTTACCGCTACTTCGACCTTTTGAGGAACACCTGACTCTTGAGCAAGAGCAATGGCGGCAAGTCTTTCATTCTTTGCACGCTTACAATCCCGGCAACGCTTTGGCGGGTTTTGCAGGTTTTTATCGCGAAAGAAAACCTGTTCTCCGGACGTCCATATGAAATCTGAGCCGCAATCTGAACAAGTAATGTTTAGGTCTTCAAGCTCTGCCTCAGCGGATCGCGAAGAGTCAGTTGAATTGTTTTTGGTGTTCGTATCTCCTTCTGACATTACCTGAATCAGGGCGTCCAGCAAACGCCGTGAAGCCTACTCCTGTTAGCTTACTCCGATCTAAACGTCCGAATTACCACCTGATGATAACAAGAGGCGGCGGGGCGGTGACATTGGAACCGAGAGCATTCGTCGCAGGGTGAGGCGACAACATAGAGCTATTTCGGGTCAACTGCGACAATATAACTATCAACTTTTACTGTCAAGCGCCGACGATTTGCACAGCGACGGATGTTTTGGAAAGATAAATGAATATGGTCAATATTCTTGTAGTCGGATCGGGTGGTCGTGAACATGCGATCTGTCATGCTTTTTCGCGTTCTAATGCGGCGTCAAAGATCTATTGTGCGAATGGAAATGCCGGTATAGCCGATGTTGCAGAGATCGTTGGCATTAAACCTGACGAAATCCAGGCACTAGCTGGCTTTGCTAAAGAAAAGGATATAGATCTGACTTTCGTTGGCGGTGAGACTTCGCTTGCACTAGGAATTGTTGATGAATTTGAGAGAAGAGGCTTGCGAATAGTTGGTGCGTCAAAGGCGGCCGCGAGGCTTGAAGCCAGCAAATCTTTTGCAAAAGATTTTATGCGGCGTCACAACATACCAACGGCAGCTTATTACACAGCAAGTTCACCTGTTGAGGCGATAGAGATCCTCAGGTCGCGTAAATTTGGCGATGAGAATGCACCGGTTGTGGTGAAAGCGGACGGTTTGGCGGCGGGAAAAGGCGTCGTCGTTGCCGCAAACCGACGCCAAGCAGAAGAAGCGATAAACGAACTGCAAAATTTGGTCGGGGCTGATGCCGCTGCTTCTATCGTATTGGAAGAATGTCTTTTCGGCAGGGAAGTTTCGCTCATAATGTTCTGTGACGGCGGAAATTTTTCCCTGATGCCGCCGACACGCGATCATAAACGCATCGGTGAAGGCGACACCGGCCCGAACACGGGTGGAATGGGCACGATAACTGACGAAAGGCTCCTTTCAAGAGAACTGACCGATGAGATAGTAAAAAACGTGATCGAACCGACCTTGCGGGGCTGCAAAGAACAAGGTTTTCCTTTTAGAGGAATTCTTTTTCTGGGGCTGATGATGACCGATAAGGGGCCGAAGGTGCTGGAATACAACGTCCGTTTTGGCGACCCTGAAACGCAGTCGATACTTGTCAGGCTTGAAAGCGA
>JAHBSH010000058.1 GCA_019639215.1 Acidobacteriota bacterium | reverse complement strand
AAGGATATATACTGACTAAACAACAGCGAGGCAAGCCATGACCGGAGAAGAATTTAAACGCGGCGTCATTCAGCCCGTGCAGTGCTACAAGGAAGCATGGGAAATGATAAAAGGACAATACTGGATGGTGTTTGCCACCGTGCTGGTGGGAATACTTGTCGGCAGCATCATTCCTTTTCTCATCATCGGCCCTATGATCTGCGGCATCTATCTTTGCCTTTTTGATGCTTATGATGGCAAGCCGGTAGATCTGGGCAAACTCTTTAAGGGTTTTGACTATTTCCTGCCCAGCCTTTTGGTGACGCTTATCATCGTCGTTCCGGTCATTTTCATGATGATCCTGTTCTACATCCCAATGATAATGCTCGCCGCCAGCGGCGGACGCATGGGCGATGAAGAGGTGTTTATGTTCATCGGCGGTATGCTGCTGGTGGAATTCATATTTATCATCGCAATGGTCTGCCTGCACACGCTGGTCATCTTTTCGTATCAACTCCTTGTTGACCGCAAAACGTCCGCTTGGCGTTCGATAACGCTGAGCGCACGAGCCGTTTGGGCAAACCTCGGCGGCATCGCCGGGCTGATGGGCGTCGGGATGATAGTCGTTTTTCTGGGCTATCTGGCGTTGTGCGTCGGTGTTTATCTGGCGATACCGCTCATATTCGCGGCAAATCTGGTAGCATATCGTAAGGTATTCCCGGCGTTGCCCGGAGCAAATTTTCAGGCTCCGCCACCGCCGAATGTATATCAGGGATTTCAAGGCTAATGACGGCTCGTATAAAATTCATCTCTTCAGAACAGGATGTCGACCGGCTTTTTGAGGAATCAGCCAAACAGCCGGTAGCCATTTTCAAACACAGCGCCACATGCGGCATCAGCGCTCATGTTCTGGAAATGGTCGAACAGGCGGATGCCGACCTTAACATCGTCGTCGTTCAGGAAGCACGTGATGTTTCAAATGCAATTGCCGAAAGGACGGGCTACGTTCATCATTCCCCACAGGCATTTGTCATAAAGGACGGCGAGGTCGTATATCACGCAACTCATTACGCTATTGACCCCGTAAAAATGGAAAACGCACTCAACCAATGATAAGCCCCGTTCAGATAATCGAAGAAAGCGATTCGGAGATCACGATAAACTGGTCGGACGGATCGGAGACGACATACAATGCTCCGGCTTTGCGGCGTGCATGTCCGTGTGCGGGCTGTATCGATGAATGGACCGGAAAAAAGATCTTAAAAGATGATGAGATCGCTGATGACATCGCCTTCAAACAGATCGCAGTTGTCGGTCGCTACGCCCTGAATTTTCAGTTCACTGACGGCCACGACACAGGCATTTTCAGCTTTGCTTTCCTCGCAGAATTGCCCGGCGGACAGCAATAACATGTCTGACCAAAGTATCTCCGCACTTTAGCCCCGCAATGTTGTAAAATATCCCTGATGCACGAAAGAGACATATTTGATGAACGCCAGGAAGTAAAAACAGCCAGCTTTGCATGTTCGTTTTGCCGTGAACGAAACGATTATGAGGTCAGGTGGCTTAAGCGTACAAAGAAAAAGAACGCTCCACGCAACCTGAGCGAACACGACCGTGCCCGTTTTCAAAATTCCCGCGATTACATGGTGCGGATTGACGACCAGCTGATGTGTAAGAACAACCGCTGCCGCAGACGTTTTGAGATACCTTCGTCGCAGTCCGTCGTGTTCATCTGATCTTTTTTAGCAATATCGGTCAAATTGATGACCTTCCCGCGATGATTTTGCTATAATGTCCCTGACACCTGACGGCAGGCCTTCCGGTCGCCGTTCCTCTATAAAAAACAGTGAGCAACGGACCTCTTCATAGAATATTCGTAATAGCGCTAAATACGTTTCGCGAGGCAATTCGTGATCGCGTTCTGTATAACCTTGTGCTTTTCGTTCTGCTGATCACGGCAAGCGCGATCCTGCTTGGCGATCTGACGGATGGTCACGAAGCCCGCACCATCGTCAACATCGGCACGAACGCAATGCTGCTTTTCGGCGCATTCATCTCGATATTTGTCGGCGTCGGCCTTGTCTCAAAAGAGATCGAAAAGCGCACCGTCTTTGCCATATTTGCAAAACCCGTCAACCGTGCGGAGTTCATTGTCGGAAAGTATCTGGGGCTTTGCCTGACGCTGCTGGTCAATGTTGCGGTAATGGCAGTAGGTGTTTCTCTGGCGTTGCTCTATGTCGGCAGCGGAACATTGGCGGCCGGAATTTGGCCGACGGTTTACCTGATCTTTCTGGAACTTTGCATCCTAACGGCGGTAGCGATATTGTTCTCATCGTTCTCAACGCCCGCTCTTTCGGCTCTTTTCACGTTCTGTATCTTTGTGATCGGGCATCTCAGTGCCTCGCTTCGCGAACTCGGAAATGCTCTAGGTTCTGCATTTGCACAGTATGTTCTGACGGCGGTCTATTATCTGTTGCCGAACCTCTCGATGTTCAGCTTTCGCACCGAAGCGGCGAACGGAATGATACCGAACGGCCCGATGCTGCTTGGCGGAACTGCATACGCCATCGTCTATATCGCTATTCTGCTTACTGCGGCCGTTATCATCTTTTCGCGGCGAAACTTTAAATGATCTTCTTTTAAGATGAAACAAACCGAGGCAAAATCAAAGAACGGCACTACGTCAATGATCGCCATTTTTGGCATTGCGGCGGCGTTCGTTCTTGTTATTTTCCTTTCAAATTATGTCGAAGCACGCCGTCTGCATCTTCCTGATTCTTACGAGGATTCTGATCTCTCGCTGCAAGGCAAAAGGCTGAAAGGCTGGGCACTTGGTGCCGAAGGTATGCTTGCGGATTGGTATTGGATGAACTCGCTTCAATATGTCGGGACAAAGATCCTTCGCAGCCAGGAAGAGGGCGTGAATATCGACGACCTGACGCCATTAAATCCGCGTCTGCTTTACCCGCTGCTCGACAACGCCACAGACCTCGATCCGCATTTCATTGCCGTCTATTCTTACGGAGCCAGCGTTTTGCCCGCAATAGATCCGGCACAGGCAATTGCCCTGACTGAAAAAGGCATCGCAAATAATCCGGACGACTGGAAGCTTTATCAATATCTGGGCTATATCCACTGGCGGCTCAAAGATTATGAAAAAGCAGCCGAGGCTTATGAAAAAGGTTCAAGACGTCCCGGCGCGACAGCGATAATGCGGCAGATGGCGGCCGTAATGCGAACGCGCGGCGGCAGCCGCGATACCGCACGGCAAATGTATCAGCAGATGCTGGCAGAGGCCGAAGACCAGCAATCCCGAGCATTGGCAGAGATTCGTCTTTCGGAGTTGGATTCGCTGGACGAGCGTGATGCAATGGACGAACAGCTTAAAAAGATTGTCGAAGCAACAGGTAAATGTCCGCAGCACCTAAAAGAGATCACACCGCTTTTGGCAAAGGTAACATTGCCGAATAATAAAGATTTTCAGATAAACGCCGCAGGCGATCTGGTCGATCCTTCCGGTGAACCTTATCAGCTTGACCGTGAAAAGTGCGTTGTCACGCTTGGTCCGAGTTCAAAGATACCGACACCGCTTGTTCAGTAAATATGTCTTCTATGGAATATATTGTTGAAATAAAAGACCTTTCCAAAGATTATGAGACCGGCTTTTGGCGAAAGAAAAAAGCTCGTGCTCTGGACGGCCTGACACTCAACGTTCGTCCCGGACAGATATTCGGCTTCCTTGGCGGCAACGGAGCAGGAAAGACGACCACGATCAAGATACTGATGAGCCTGCTATTCCCGACCGAAGGTTCGGCGAAGATACTCGGCCGCGATATCTCTGATGTATCAATGCATTCACGCATCGGATATTGTCCGGAAAATCCATATTTTTATGATTATCTGACGGCAAACGAACTGATGGATTATTTCGGGCAGATCTTTGGTTATGACGCCGCAAAACGAAAGCAGCTTACTGACGAACTCCTTACAGCCGTCGGCCTCGAAGAAAAAAGCCGCAACAGACAGCTCCGCAAATTCTCAAAAGGAATGCAGCAGCGTGTCGGCCTGGCACAGGCACTTATCAACGACCCGGAAATAGTCTTTCTTGATGAACCGATGAGCGGACTCGACCCGGTCGGACGGCGTGAGATACGCGAACTCATCGTCTCGCTTCGCGAAAAAGGCAAAACGGTCTTTATGTCAACGCATATACTTTCTGACGTTGAGGCATTGTGCGACGAAGTGGCGATACTTCGCGGCGGCAGGCTCTCGGCAACCGGCAGCCTAAGCGACCTGCTCTCAACCGGAAATGAACAAAGAGCTTTTGAATTGCTCATCGGCGGCGTCGCTTCAGAACAGATGAGAAACGCCGTGTCCGGCATCAACGGAGCAGAGGTTTTGACCAAACCTGCGGGAACAGCGATAGAGGTTCTGAACGAATCGGACATCGACGCTGCTATCGTTGCCGCACGCTCCTGCGGCGGCAAGATAATCTCTATAAATCCGGTATCGCTTTCGCTGGAAGATCTGTTTGTTGCCCCAAAAACCTCCCAAACAGAAGATTAAGGATATAACCAAATAAGTTATTGATGCTTTAAGGGACAACTTTGTGAAACTTTGCTTCTTGGCGTCTTCGTGGCAAAAACTAACTTTACATAGCCACCAAGTCCCAAAGTCCCAAAGGATCACAAAGAAAAACTTCGCGAAACTTCGCGTCTTCGTGGCAAAAAACTCACTTAGACCAGCCACCAAGTCGCAAAGTCTCAAAGAACCACTAAGAAAAACTCTGCAAAACTTTGCTTCTTAGTGTCTTGGTGGCAAAATACTGACCATGAAATTTACGGAACTCTCACCGGAAGAAGAATGGATCGGCAAGGCAGTTGTTAATTCTGCTTTCATAGTTCATAAAACCCTCGGTCCCGGGTTACTCGAAAAAATTTATGAGGTCTGCATTACACATGAATTAAGAAAAGCAGGCTTTGATGTAAAAAGACAGGTTGTTTTACCTATAGTTTACGATGGCATTGAGTTCGAAGAGGGGTTAAGACTTGATATTCTTGTTAATGATCGAGTGATCGTCGAACTGAAAGCAGTGGACTTGTTAAATCCCGTGTGGACAGCTCAAATACTGAGTCACCTGAAGTTGAGCGGGCTGAGGCTTGGGTATCTTATCAATTTTAATGTTCCGCTGATAAGGGACGGAATACACAGACTTAAACGATGATCTTTGTGTAGATTAGTGTGTTCGTAACTTAGGCCAAAAACCACCTAAACCAGCCACCAAGTCCCAAAGTCCCACTAAGAAAACCTTTGCGAAACTTAGTGCCTTAGCGTCTTCGTGGCAACAATTCAGAAAGCACAGCCACAAACTCTCATAGAATCACTCAGCCCTGATCGCCGTTACACGCCAGAGTATATTGGCGCGGTCATCCTTGGGTTTGAAACCATCTATACTGAGTGTGATCATCATCGTTTCTCCCGGAGCAAGGCTCGGGGCTTGTGCCGGAACCGCTAAAACGCGTTTTTCTTTTATCACCTTATTTTCGATATCAACAACCGAAACATTTATCTCTACACCTGTCAGGGTACGCTTGCCGCGATTTGTCATTTCACCCTTGATGTACATTGAGATGGCTCCGAAAGCGTTTGGCGATTCGACCGTATCCCTGTGTGTCGATATGATGATGTTCCTTGTCAGCTCTTCGAACTCCGGAGTTCCCGGCTGAACAGAATTCTCCAGAATGTTCGCGACCTGCTGTTCATTCGACGGACGCATAAGCAGGGCTGTCACAACAACTCCGATAATGACGATACCGACAACGGCTCCTATCAAATAGCCAGTGTAATTACGTTTTGGTTTATTCTCTTTCAGCAAGCTGTCCATAAGCTGTTATTCAGGTAATTAGACACCAATTTTTGCTATTGGTTCCACTAGGTTATCATTTTGGTTGCGCTAAACCGAAATGGCCAAACCCCGTAAAAACACAAACGGCGATACGCTCTATGCCGAGGTAGCTCTTCCGTTGCCCGTGCGAAAGCTATTCACCTATCGCCTGCATGACGGTGTCGATAAAGAACCGCTTCCGGGTTCACGTGTCGTAGTACCCTTCGGTAAGCGTGAACTTACGGGTTACTTAATAAATGTTCTGAAAACCTTGCCGGAAAATTCGCGTTTTGAGGATGCCGAAATAAAGGCCATTTCCAAGGTGATCGACGCAGAACCGTTGATAACTGATGAGATACTCCGGCTGGCAGAATGGGCCGCAGATTATTACGCCGCGTCGCTCGGCGAGGTGCTGAAGGCGAGCCTTCCCGCAGGCATCAACGCCGTCATCGAAAAGATGTATCAGATCACGCCAAAAGGCCGCGAAGCACTTGACGGCGATGGCCGCCGAAAGGCCGCCAAATGGGATATTCTGAAACAGCTTTCAGAAAACGGCCCTGCGTCTGAACGTGACCTGGCAAAGATCTTTGGGAAAGCCGCATCATCGCGTGCCGTTCGCGAACTAAAGAACGAAGTATTCATAACGCAGGATCATCAAAAGATCGAACCGCGTGTAAAAACAAAGCGGCAAAAGGCGGTTCGGCTTCTTCCGCTAGCTCTGGATGAACAGGAAAAACCTCTCACACACGACCAGCAAAGAATAATAGGCGGCCTTGCCAAAGCAGGCGGAGAGATGCTGTTCACCGACGTTCTGGAAAGTGTGGGGGTCGGTGCATCACCTATAAACACGCTCGCAAAACGCGGTATTTTGGAGGTATTTGTCCGCGAGGTCAGACGTGATCCTTTTATCGGCGACGCGGTCGGCAACCGGCCAAAATTAGAACTTAACGGCGATCAGAAAAACGCTCTGACGGCTGTTTCGGCATCGCTGAAAGAGTCTGAATACAAGGCTTTCCTGCTCCACGGCGTTACGGGCAGCGGCAAAACAGAGGTCTATATTCGTGCGATGGAAACTGCACTTGAGATGGATCGTTCTTCGCTGATGCTTGTGCCGGAAATAGCTCTGACCCCGGTCTTTTCACGGCGTTTGCGCGAGGCTTTCGGCAGCAGCGTCGCGATACTTCATTCCAATCTGTCGGCAGGCGAACGCTTTGACGAATGGCAACGCATCCGCAACGGAACGGCCCGCATCGCCATCGGCACACGGTCGGCAGTTTTCGCTCCGCTTGCGGACATCGGCCTGATCATCGTTGACGAAGAACACGACACGTCTTATCGCCAGAACGAATCACCATTTTACAACGGACGCGACCTTGCCGTAATGCGTGCCCACGCGGCAGAGGCAGTGATAATTCTCGGTTCGGCAACACCAGCGATCGAATCTTTTCACAACGCCAAAACGGGCAAATATCATTATCTGCAAATGCCGACGCGCATCGGCGGACGTCCGTTGGCAGAAGCAGAGCTGATAGATATGCGCGAGGTTTTCAAACGCGCCGGAAAGGACGTTGTTTTCTCGCCAAAGCTGATAGACGCGATAAAAGAGACAAAGGCAAAAGGCGAGCAGACGATGATATTGCTCAATCGACGCGGCTTTTCGTCGTTCGTCCTGTGCCGCTCTTGCGGAGAAAGTCTCCGCTGCAAAAATTGCGATATCACGCTGACATATCATAAATTTGACCGTTCGCTGACCTGTCACTACTGCGGATACACGACCGAACCGCCCGCGAAATGTCCGTTCTGTTCCAGCGAATATCTGTATTACATCGGCCCCGGCACGGAACAGCTCGAAGAGGTCTTGCAAAAGCTCCTTCCAGACCTTCGCATCGCACGCGTTGACCGCGACACGATGTCACGCAAAGGCGAGATGACAAAGACGCTTTCGGCTTTTGACCGCGGCGACACCGATGTCCTCGTCGGGACACAGATGATCGCCAAAGGACACGATTTTCATAACGTAACGCTGGTCGGTGTGGTCTCGGTCGATAACGGGCTTGGTCTTCCTGATTTTCGCTCGGCGGAAAGGACGTTTCAGCTTTTGACGCAGGTTGCGGGACGCGCCGGACGCGGCGATCTGGCAGGACGTGTTCTCATCCAGACGTATTATCCTGAACATTACACGCTCCGCCATGCCGCCGAACAGGACTATGAGGGATTTTATGCCGAAGAGGTAAAATACCGCAGTAGAATGGCTTATCCGCCTTTCGTTGTTCTGGCATCAATACTGATAAAGCACAAGGACGAACAATATGCCATGCGAAGCGGACGCATTCTCCGAAACGCTCTGGACAATGCCAACACCGCAGGGACATCACGCATTCTTGGTCCGGCACAGGCGTCGATCTCTAGAATAAGGAACGAATACCGCTTTCAGATAATCTTGAGGTCAACTAACAGAAAAGATCTGCGTCGGCTGATCGACGCTGCTCTGACCGAAGCCGAGACACGCGGATGCGACCGACGTATTTTGTTTGTAGAGATAGATCCGATTAGCCTGATGTAACGGGTGGTTTCTATTCAGACATCTCTATTCATCCAGTAAAACCCGATTCGTAAATGCGGCGGATAGCTGATGCTGAGTTATCAGGGGAGCAGGCAGGAAAATGCTTGTTTTGTATCCTGCAAACCCATTTTGGCAATAACTGTTTTGAAGCGCGGTTCGTCGCGGAGGTCGTCCCACATCGGGTCGATATTGATGAAAGGGAGCAGGAAGGAGCGTTGTTCGGCGGCGGCTTCCAGCATACGCAGAGCATTTTCCGTATCGCCGAGCCGGGCGTAGTGTTCGGCGCAGCTATAAACGGTGCCCGGGTTTTCTTCGCCGCACCCCGCCAATTCCAACCGATGCCGCCAAAATCCCTCGATCCCATTTTCCAGAAACAAGCTGCGGCTCTCAGCTACGGTGTCGACGGTCGAGACCGATGAATTTACCATCGCGTCAATAGCCTCGCGGTGGCGGCCCTGCTTTAGATAGACCGAATACATATACCGTCGTGCCATCGTAAATTTGGGCTCTATTCTGAAAACCTCTTCAAGCTGCTCCGTTGCCTTGCCATAATCTCTTGAAAAATAATGGAGTTGTCCGATGTCCGACAATATTATCAGCGAGGTCGGAGCCAGTTCTGAAGCGATCTCCAACTGTTCATGAGCCTCATCCATACGCCCCGTCAGCGAAAGATAAACACCATGCCAGTGGCGCGATTTGGCATCATTTGGGCCTAGCTCAACAGCTTTTTTCAGAGATGCCTCAGCCCCGGCCCAATCCCAGTAATGGAACATACGGATAAACCCGCGCGTTGCGTGTGCCTCATGCAGGTTCGGGTCAAGCTCAATCGCTCGGTTTAGAGAAGCCTCGGCTTTTTCGGGGAACGAGTCAAAGGCGTAGGCATCAGCCATAGCAAGATGTGCGGCGGCAAAATTCGGATCGGCTTCTACGGCCTTTCTAAAATATTCTATAGGCTGCTCAATGCTGTAGGCTCGACCTTCCCATATCTGCCTGCCGCGAAGATAATTGTTATAAGCCGTAGTGTTGGCGGTTCCCTGACGTGCATCCGCAGAGACAGCCGAAAATGTCTGCGCGGAGTCAGAGCCTCTGCCATATAGCGTCCAACCCGCAAATCCAATAACAAACACAGCTATGCCGACAGCAACGGCTGCCGTGATTCGATCTCGAAAATGCGTCGGAGCGGGATGTGACCTTTTCGCAGAAATTTCTGCCAATGACACATCGGAGACGTGCCCGTTCTTGGGAGTTTCTGGCGATTCTTCCGTTACGTTTGCTACGAACCGGTAGCCCTTTTTTGACACAGTACGTATATACCGGGTTTCGGCAGTGCCGTTTTGCCCGAGTGTTTTTCGCAGTATGGAGATATAGAGATTTATATTCGCTTCTTCGACAAATGTATCCGGCCACACCTCTGACATCAGTTCTTTGCGCGAAACCAGGCGCTCACGTTCGCGAATAAGAAGGCCGAGTATCTCCAGAGCCTTAGGCGTCACCTGCACAATCTCGCCATCCCGCAGCAAAAGCAGCCTCGCGGGGTCGAATTGAAAGCTGCCGAAACTATATGTTCTGTAGCCGGTGCCGTTCATGACGCAAATTTAATAAATTCTAACTTTTTCTGATGTTTTTTCAAAGGATTTTTCGAAAGGTTTTGTGCGACCCTATGTCAACCGTATCTCCGTCCCCCTGTCCAATTTGGGATATAACGTTATGAAAAGTTGCCTTATTTTGTCGTTTTTTACTTTCACAATGCTCTTTTGCAGCCATTTCGCCCTGGCCCAAACGTGGGACGGAGGCGGTCCTACCAATAACTGGTCAGACAGGTTCAATTGGTCAACCGATGCGGTTCCCGTGAACGGAGCGACCATCACATTCAATGGAACCAGCGTCAAGAACTGTGTGATCGATATTGATATAGTAACCGGTTCGTTCACAATCAATTCAGACTATACGGGGACTATCTCTCAGGGCACCTCGAACCTGATCCATAACGGAGTATTCACCCAAGCTAGCGGCACATTCAACGGAGGAAGCGGCTCTATCACCTTTCTCAACAGCTTCAACCTGACGGGCGGAACGTTTGCCGGATCGACCGGGACCACGTCGTTCAATTACTTCTTTACACAGAGCGGCACCGGCACATTCGTCGGGAACGGCGGGACGGCGGTATTCAACGGCAGCTCTGCGAACTACACCGCCGCCGTGCCTCAGGCATTCAGCAATGTGACGATAAACAAGAATACCCTTGCTCCGCTGAATATCATCGGAACCAGCGTGTTGGCCGTTAACGGGTTGCTGACGCTTCAGGATGGGCGGATCGACAGCACCGGAACGATCGAGGCTCGCGGAGGCATCAATGTTTCACCGGATTTCGACGGCGGAACCGGCAATCTGCGTTTTGCCGGTTCGGGCGTCCAGAGCTTTATGAACGAAGGCGGCATAAACCCGACCGGCGTCTGGACGGTTGATAAATCGGGCGGAACTGTCCAGCTTCTCAGCGATCTGGATCTGAGCAATGGAACGCCGGCATTTAATCTTGTGAACGGGACGATCACGACCGGGACGTTCGTTGTCAATGCCGGGACGCGCGCCGTCAACCGGACGAACGGCTATATCATCGGAAATCTGAGAAGGGGTATAAATGTTACCGGGCCGAGGACATTTGATGTCGGTACCGAGAACGGCTACTCACCGTTGAGCATGACCATATCTACCTTTGTAACCCCGTCTGCAGTTACCGTCGGAGCTGTGCAGGCACTACATCCGAACAGGCCGCCTACGCTCAGCTCTCTGGGTCGCTATTGGCGCATTACCGAAGAGGGGAGTGTGTCGGCTGTGCTTACGTTCAACTATCTAGAGCAAGATCTTTTCGGCATAGAAGAATCCAGCTTTCAGCTTTTCCGCTATACAGGAACGGGGACGGATTTCACCCCGATACCTGCAACGCATGATACAGCGGCTAACACAATGACTACAAGCGGCCCGATCACGGAGTTCTCCGACTGGACGATGCTTTCGCCGCTGGGGCCTACCTCGGCATCTGCCTCTGTAAGCGGGCGCGTGCTAACGGCCGACGGACGAGCCATATCAATGGCAACTCTACGGCTGACCGATATGGATGGCCGGATACGAAGTGTCCTCACAAACCCATTCGGTTATTTCAAATTCAATGAGGTGACGGTTGGCGGATCATATATTCTCTCGGTCTCGCACAAAACCTATACGTTTGCAGAACCCGACCGCGTGATCACGGTAAAAGACGAAATAACAGGCCTTGATCTCATAGCTCTTGATCCATGAACGACCTGGAGGCCGGATATGATCGACAGCATTGCAACCTTTGAAAGCGGCAATACTGTCGTTCGGCTGTAGATATAGCTGATCGCGGTCAGGACAAATCCATAGTGATCCTGACCGGAAAGCATCGCGAATTCTCACTCACCTAGCTTCTAATAGTCCATACCTCTGTCCTTGTGCCTCCCTCCGAAGGAAGTATTCTTCTTGAACCGGTAAGAACAGTTGCTCTCCAGAAGACCTCGGCTTTGGCCGGGTTCCGGATACTCGGTAAAGGTCACAACCCTAGCTCTTGTCTTCATAAACATACCGGAAACAGGAGCTTTTCTGAAAACCGCTCTGACACCGAAAGGTTAGAACCCGGACGGCATGGCCGTGTTAGTTGACGGCGCGTGAATGCAAAGGAACAGGCCGGAGTTTAACGCCTGCATAGACCTCTTGCAGTGAGATCTTGCAGCCGATGGAATCGAGCGAGATAACATCGTCGCGTTCATTGTAGATACGATAGACCCATTGTTTTTGATTCTGTCGGGCGTAGTGTTCCACACGCATTTCATCCTGTTTTATCTGCAAACATTCCTTTATCGAATCCATCGCGAGAAAATTCTCAAGCTTTCGCGATTTTTCGACAGAATCAGAGCTGTTCGAGAAAATATCTACGATAACGCCGGGGTTCAAAAGCGTCTCCGAAGCTTGATCGGTGAACGAAGGTTCGCCGCTGACCACCGCGATATCAGGAAAGCAGTACAAGCCCGTCGGCAACGCAACACGCATATTTCCTATATAGATCTCGCTTTTATGGCCGTGCATTCTGCTGCCCAGGCCGATCGCGGTATTTGAAATAATAAGGTTGTGCCAGCGGTCAGCACCATGGCCGCCGATCATATTGCCGTTGCGTGCTTCATTTCGGTCAGCCGCAAATTTTGCCGCCGCGTTGGTGTTCATATGTGTGGAATTCATTGCGTTGTCCGCCATAAAAAGATGAATAGCCGGAGATCCGGTAAATACTACTGGTGGGCAACTGGCAAAGCGGGTTTTGCCGGGGGAATGTTGTTTGGTAAAACTAGTGTTGCACAGCAAACTGTTTTTTATCAAGACAAATATTATGAAACTTTCCGAACTTGCTGAAAAAACTCACGCGGTCATCGAAAACGGTTCCCCGGACGCAGAGATAAATGCGGCCGCGGGGCTTGATCTGGCGGGCGACGGCGAGGTCACATTCCTCGCCAATCCGAAATACACGCCGCAGGTAGAGAATACGAAAGCTGCCGCTATTTTTCTTAGCGAAGGCGTCACAATAAACCGTTCGGACATCGCCGTTCTCCGCGCCAAAGATGCTTATCTGGCATACACACGAGCTTTGAGGCTTTTTCATCCTGCCGACGACATTCGCCCCGGCGTTCACGCTTCGGCGGTGATCGATCCGTTCGCCAATGTTGATGAGAATGTAGAGATCGGAGCAAATTCGGTTGTCGGGCGAAACTGCACGATCGAAAGCGGCGTCAAGCTTTTTCCGAACGTGACGGTCTATGACGGAGCGGTCGTCCGCGAAGGTTCTGTTCTTCATTCGGGCGTGGTCGTCAGGGAAAATTGCGAAGTTGGGCGTAACTGCATCGTCCACAATAATTCGACCATCGGTTCTGACGGTTTCGGTTATGCAAAGGATGAGGAGAAACGTTGGCTGAAGATACCGCAGGTCGGCCGCGTCGTTCTTGAGGACGATGTCGAGATCGGAGCCAATACGGCAATTGATAAAGCGTCGGTCGGCGAAACACGCATTAAACGCGGTGCAAAGATAGACAATCTTGTCCAGATCGGCCATTCCTGCACGGTCGATGAGGACGCGCTTATCTGTTCGCAGACCGGCCTTGCGGGCAGTTCGGTCATCGGCAAACGCGTGATCCTGGCAGGACAGGTCGGCATTGCCGGGCATCTGAAGGTCGGCGACGATGCGGTCATCACCGCAAAATCAGCCACGAGCCACGACATCGAACCCGGAAAGGTGATCAGCGGCATTCCCGGCTTCGACAACCGCGAATGGCTCCGCTCGACCGCTGCGTATAGACGCCTCGGCGACATAGCGAGGGCAGTCCGCGAAATGGAGAAAAAGATAGCGGCGGCCTCTGCAAAGACCGACGATGAAAAATAGGCCTCATCGGGGTTTTTCAGGCCTTCCAAATAGTTCTGAGCCTGCTCACCGTTTTGTTCGTGAGAAAGAACGGAGGCATTCTTTTGCTTTTCTTTGTTGAATAGATTTTGCCGTTATTGTCCTCATTTGGAAGCGTCATCATGACGCCGTCATTGGTGTGATCTTCCAATCCTGCTGCATGTCCCATTTCATGGAGCACTATCATCAGGATCATATTTTTTGACACTCCTGACGGTTGGGCAGGAAGAAATACCTCAACCTCTATGATCCCAACGCCGCCTCTTCCGGCCCGTTGTATAGCCTTTCGGGCAATGCCATGTGTTCCATTGGCGAGTTTCGGATCATCTTTACCACTTCCGGCTATTTTTAGAACAACTTGGGCTTTGTCCTCGGCTCCGGCGATCCTGTAGGACATTGCTTTTAATGCTATCCGGTTAAAGATCGGGACACATTCTTGTAGAACACCTGTCCATACGCCTACTTCGGCTTCAGAACGTATTACAAGTTCTTTGCTTTTACGAACACTTTCTATCCACGGTTCATCGGGTTTTGACATCGTCGTCTCCTCAACAGTCTGAATTCCGGCTCAAGATGCCGGTATGGTATCTTAAGAACGATGGGAGACCAGTATTCTTGTCTGTTCTGTTTGAAGGTGGCCTTTTTGTGGCCCGTCACTCATTCAGAACGAGGCATTGGTGAGGAATAAAAAACTATGTCCGATCAGATCATCTCAGAAAGCGGTTATGACATAACGCCTCTGGATAAAGAGACCGTAAGCCATCTGGCACAGGACCTCAACGAAGAGGAATATCGCATTTTGCTTGACCACGGCACCGAACCCGCTTTTTGCGGAACGCTGCTGGACAACAAGATGGACGGAACCTATGCGTGTAGATTATGCGGATTGCCGCTTTTTTCGTCAATACACAAATTTAACTCAGGTACAGGCTGGCCTTCGTTCTATTCACCTTTTGACAAGGAACATCTGAAATATATCGAGGACAACAGCTACGGCATGCGCCGAATTGAAATACGCTGCGCCCGCTGCGGCGGACATCAGGGACACGTTTTCCCCGACGGCCCGCCGCCGACCGGCCAACGATATTGCCTGAACTCCGCCTCGCTCACGTTCCTTGAGACGGGCGAAGATATCCCGCAAAGACAAGGGTGAGTAGCGAGGAATAAGGTGCGAGGGGAGAGTAAACAGTAGCCGGAATCGCCTTTTTTTTGACTGGAGCGCAGGCCATCCTGCCTGCATACGCTTCGCAGAAGCGTCAGACAAGTCAGTACCGACTGCGTCAGCAGGTGGAGTGTTTGCAGTCGATAGGACTATAGTTTTCCTAAGAGAATGCCTCAGGCTGGAGTCTCCGCCACTCGCTCACGCGAGCGGTACAGACAAAATGACGCATGTCAGTGCTATCTGCATCAACAGACGGAGTCTTAGCTAACACCAAGCTCCAAGTCCCAATATCTAACATCTAAGATCCAACATCCAATACCAACATTCCAAGCCCCAAAGCCCATATACAAAAAAGGCAGGAAACATATATTAGTTCCCTGCCCCTTTTCAATTATGTCGCCTGACAATAAGTAAGCGATCTTATTTCGGACTTGCCGTTCTGTTCTTAAAGCTATCGAACAGTTCGGTGTGGCGGCTGGTCAGCGGAATTAGTCTGCCGCCGATGAACATGTGCTGGATCTTTGTTCTCGGATCCAGAATGTCACCGTCAGCGACAACGACGTTCGCTATCTTTCCGACCTCTATCGAACCGAGTTTATCGGCAACGCCGAGTATCTCAGCCGGGTTGAGCGTGACCGAACGCAGAGCCTGCTCCGGTGTCAGCCCAAATGCTCCGGCGATTCCTGCCTGGTATGGCAGATCACGAACCTCGCCGCCGCCTTCGCCCGTCGAAACGGCGAATTTTATACCGGCTGACTGCATCTTGCCCGGAGCGGCAAAATAATAGTCGTAGGGATAATCCTGGCTTGTCGGGAGCGAATAAATGTTGGTAAAGATAACGGCTATGTTGTTCTTTTTCAGATCGTCAGCCGCTTTCCATGCTTCCTGCCCGCCGATAATGATGCCCTTCAGTTTCATGTCCGCGACAAATTTTGCGACACCTTTGATGTCTATCTCGCGTTCCGCCGTAAAGAATATCGGTTTTTGGCCGGTGACATACGGAACAAGAGCCTCATATTGTGCATCGGTAGCAAGATATGGCAAGGACTTGTCGCTTTCATAGGCGGCACGTGCCTTTTGGTAATTCTTGGCTGCCTCAAACAGCTTTTTCAGCTCGTCCAACTGCTCATCACGACGGCGAAGTGCCGCGTTGAAATCAGTTCCTCCGCCTGCTCCGGGGCCGCCAAAACCAAACCTTCGACCGGTTGCGACACGCGGAAAGTTGACTATCAACCCAGCTTCCGGCACGACAGCCATTTCATCCTGTGTCGAACCGTTCAGGTTGATCAACGCCGCCTGTCCTGATATAAGGCCGCCCGTCGGGAACGAGATGACGGTCGTGATGCCGTTGATACGTGTGACGTTCACATGCGAAGAATGCGGATTCACGCCCTTTATCGCACGTGCATTGGCATTTATACTGCCAACTTCCTGCACGTCCATCGTTGCATTGGCTCCGCCGGAGATCTCCGCCAAGCCAAGATTGGTCGCGGCGTCTATCATGCCCGGAAACACGGTCATACCGTCACCCTTTATCGTTTCGGCTCCGCGCGGTATCTGTATCGAGGTTCCGACCGCAGCGATCTTTCCGTCACGGATGAGAACGCTTCCTTTTTCGATCACCTCGCCAGAAACAGTGACGATCCTTGCATTTGTGATCGCAAACGTTCCGGCTCGGCCGGTCTTGTTCTGCTGTGAGCCGTCGCTTTGTGCCGAAACGCTGCCGACCGCAAGCATCAGCATCGCAATTACGGCAACAGACCCGGAACGAAGGAAGTCGGCAAGTTTTTTAATATTTATCAAGTTCTTCATTTTACCGGTGGCCTCCTTCTTGGTCGGTGTGAGTATCACCCGTCTTTTCCTGATCGGCGTGGTCGCGGTCATGCACAATGCTTTCACGCGGTATTCGCGGCCCGGCACCCGGCCCGCTGCCTGTCGCCGGCCCAGAGTTCATCTTGTCCTTGAGTAACGCGGCCTTTTCAGCCTCAGCTGCCGTTCGTTTTTGAGCATCAGCGGCACGGTCAAAATAAACCTCGCCTTCGATCATCGTCGTTTCGACCCGCGAATAAGGGCTGAACGGATGACCCGTCCAGATGACAACGTCGCCGTCCTTTCCGACCTCAATGGAACCGGTTCTTTTACCAATGCCAAGCTGTATCGCCGGATTGAGCGTCACCATTTTCAATGCGTCCTCTTCCGGAACGCCGCCGTATTTCATTGCTTTTGCGGCATCCAGGTTAAGGCGGCGGAT
Source organism: Acidobacteriota bacterium (assembly GCA_019639215.1). Classification (GTDB taxonomy): domain Bacteria; phylum Acidobacteriota; class Blastocatellia; order Pyrinomonadales; family Pyrinomonadaceae; genus OLB17. The sequence goes on along the minus strand of JAHBSH010000058.1, from coordinate 3,831 downwards.
ACGCTCATCAGAGTCGGAGTTGATCGAGACGACGATCCCTTGTTTCCAGAGCATATATGCCGTGAACGGAATCGCGTCATAGCCCTCGATCTTGTATGACCAGCTGTCGATGAATATTGAAACACCTGCACCATGTTTGGCTATCTCAGGAGCAAATTTATAAGTTTCCAGTCCGTGTTGGAGCGTACCGATCTTAAACCCGAACTCATCTGCGATCTTCAGCAGATTAAGCTGTTCATCAGAACGATAGCCGTGTGCATGAACGATCCTTTTGCCTTCAAGTATCTCGACCAGCGGTTCAAGCTGGAGGTCACGACGCGGCGGGGTCTTGGTCTTTTTGGCGTTAAAATCTGCCCAAGCCTGCCGGTAATCGCGTGCCCTTGTAAAAGCGTCGCGAACGGTTTCGACCACGCCCATTCTCGTTCGAGGATAACGCGGCGTCATGCCCGGAACGTTGAAGTTTGATCGCTTTACGTTCTCACCCATGGCAAACTTGATCCCGGTTGGAGCATCCTTGATCAGAAAATCATCTTTGCCCTTTCCATATTTGAACTTTATGGTCGCGCTCTGTCCGCCTATTGAGTTTGCCGAACCATGAAGAAGCAAAGCTGCTGTTGTGCCGCCGGCCAACGCCCGATAGATCGATATGTCATCAGGATCCAACGCATCTTTGACGTCGGTCATCGATGTGACCGAGAACGACGATTCATTGATGGCATCAAGCATGGCGTGTGAGTGAGCATCTATTATGCCCGGTGTCACATATTTGCCTGTTGCGTCAATAACTCGGGCAGATCCGCTAGTCAGATTTTTGCCTATACGGGTTATCTTGCCGTTCTGAATTAGAATATCTGTGTTTTGCAGTGTCCCTTTTGACGCCGTCATTACCGTCGCATTCTTTATCAGAACATCTCCGTTCTGAGCCGTTGCAGCGGTGGCGGCAAACATACAAAGGGCCGCGAACACAAGAAAAATTGATGTCTTTCTCATTATTTTCTCTTTTATTAAGAACATTTTACCTGGCCCTCCTGTTTACGGGTTCTTTGTGCCCGAGAACGGAACAGCTCCCTGATCCGTGTTAATGTTGCCGGAGATAGCGTTGCCCGTTACCGTACCCGATACATCAATGTTTAAGCTGACTCCGCCATAAGGAACGACCGCAGTAAAACTAAAAGCATTTCCCGTTATCTTTCCGTTCTGGACATCTGAATTTCCCATTGCGGTTCGCAGCTGCCCCGTAAACGTGCTTCCGGTTGGTGTTATGACCAATGTCGCGGGCATTGATTCGCCAGGTATCTCTATCGTGATAGTGTAAGTGCCGCCGATAGATCCGGCAGCAGGCTGAGCGGGTTGACCGGGGCCTTGCGGGCCTCTTCCTCTTCCCGGTTGAGCGGCCGGTCTCTCTTTTTGTTCAAAGACATTACCGTCAACAATGACATGTGTAACAGTTCTTTCTTTGGCAAAGACATCGCCGCGTGTGACCACGAGATTGGCTATCTTTCCTTTTTCGACTGAACCTGTCACGTTATCAACGCCGAATATCTCAGCTCCTGAAAGCGTGAAAGCCCTCAAGGCAGCATCAGCCGAAAGGCCGTCGTCGATGGCATAGCCGAGGTTCGTAAAGATATCATTTACGTTGGTCAGGTCGCCTGTCTGAAAAGCTATCTTCACGCCCGCCTGAACAAGCCTTGCAGGGCCTTTTGGTGTTTCAGCTCGCATCTTTAACGTGGACAGATCGTCCGGGTCGGCCTCAGGAGCTGTCGGAGCAGTGCCCTTTGGAAAATTCAACGACACAAGAACGGGAACGTTCTGTTCCTTCAATCTCGCCGCCTGTTTCCATGCCTCGTGTCCGCCGGAAATGACAGCCTTAAGCTTGAATTCCTTTGCAAGATCCAGCGACCTAACGATCTCCCTTTCGGTGTTAGCATTGAACACTATCGGCATCTGGCCATTTATCACCGGATAGAGTGCCGTTAGCGAAGGATCGGACTCAGGCCTTTTCAATCCGCGAGGATCAGCAGCGTGAAGCCTTTCAATATCCTGCTGGCGTTTTGCGTCGTGAAGAAGCTGCCGAAACGCTGAGAAGGTACCGAGAAGCGAAGCCGGATATTGTCCGCCGCCTATCGTCCTGTAAGAAAAGTTTTGCGAAGCAGGCGAACGTATTATCATCGCCGAAACACGATCTCCGGCAAGATTGGTCACGAGCGACGCACCGGTGAATATACCTGTCCTGCCTGATACGACGGCAGTTGTGATGCCTGCATTACGCACGGCCTCAAACTGAGAGTCGCCTGCCTTGAAAACATCCGCTGCCCGAAATTCCGGACGCAGACCGACGGGATAGTTGGATATACCTTCAAGTTCACCCGCCCGCGCAGCCGCCGCTGCTGCCGCGGCAGCACCACCGCCGCCACCGCCTGGTCCACCCTGACCTTGCGGCCCTGACGGAGCTGGCATTCCCAAAGTAGAGGCGGCGTCAAATAGTCCCGGATAAACGGTCAAGCCGCTTCCGTTTATGATTCTCGCATCTGCCGGTATTCGTACATCAGCACCGACAGCTTCGATCAACCCGTCTCTGATCACAACGCTGCCTGACGGGATCGTTGATCCCGATACGGTCACGATCCGGGCATTCGTTATTGCCACGGATTGAGCCTCGACAGTGTTTCCCAAAATCGTTACGATCGCCGCAAAGGCGAGCAAGAGAAACTTAGTTTTCATAATCAATGTAAGGAAAGATTGGTCTGTACTGTTTTTTACAGTTGTTTACGCAAAATCATAAATGGAAACGGCAAGGAAAGCAAAGCGGCATCGAAATGAAAACCGAAATAAGTTAGAATTTTTCCAATGGGAGCGATCATCCTTTTTGACGGCGTGTGTAACTTTTGCAATGGCACGGTCAACTTCGTCATCGAAAACGACAAGGCAGGCTATTTCAAATTTGCACCATTACAATCCGAAGCGGGCGAACGGCTTGCGGCTGAATACGGTATTTCGCAGATAGAGACCGATTCGGTGATATTGATAGAGGACGGCAAGGCATATACCCTCTCGACCGCCGCTTTGCGGATAGCGAGAAAGCTGGACGGCATCTGGTCGGCTGCATACGCAGGTGTCATCGTTCCTCGTCCGATACGCAACTTTTTATATAAGCTGTTCGCAAAGAACCGCTATCGGCTATTTGGCAGGACCGAGGCCTGCATGATGCCGACGCCTGACCTGCGGGCAAGATTTTTGGGCTGATATATAGCAAATCCCGGACAGTGCATCAACATGAGTTTCTCACTGGACATCCTTGAATTTGACAAGCTCCTCGAGCTGGTGAGCCGCCATGCCCAAACACCGATGGGCAGAGCCTTGGTGCTTGGGTTAAGGCCAAAGGCCAACAACAGTGAGCTTGAACGCGACCTGTCCGCCATTTCTGAGACGATCCTTTTGAATGAAGAAAAACAGGTCGTCTGGTCTTTCAGCGGGCTGCAGGATCCGGCTAATGCCATTGCCCTTTTAAGGATAAGGAACACATCGCTGGATCCGGAACTTTTGCTGGAAGTGTCTCGCGTAGCAAACCAGGCGATCTTTGCACGCTCTGCCATTCAGCCGGAAAAAGAATTCGTGCCGGTTCTTTGGTCGCTGGTCGAATCGATACCGCCTTCGCTGCTGTCAACGCTGGAAAAGATAAACCGCAAGATACTTCCGGGCGGCGAGATAGACGACACCGCCTCGCCCGAACTTGCACGCCTGCGCCGCGAGATAAACGCACAGCGTTCGCGGCTGACCCGCTCTCTGGAAGCGGTGATGAGAAATTCCGGCGACGCCATTCAGGACGAAATA
>JAHBSH010000057.1 GCA_019639215.1 Acidobacteriota bacterium | reverse complement strand
TCGGTGGAGGCAATTCGGCGGGCGAAGCGGCGTTGTTTCTCGCTCAGGAAGGAGCCGAAACGACGCTAGCGATCTTTCGGGCGGATTGGGAAAATACTGACCCGAAACAGGGCTGCATAAAATATTGGGTAAAACAGCCGCTTGAAAAAGAGCTGAACCAGCATTGCCTAAATCTGTTCTTTCTTGGCAAGGTCATCGAGATACGCGAAAAAGAGATTGAGCTTGAAAATGAGGATGGCGAGCGTGTCGTAATGGAAAACGATGTGGTCTTTGTTCTTATCGGTTCTGACGCTGATCTGACAATGATAACGTCGCTCGGTGTCGAGACGCGGTCAGGCAAATATGGCGACGTGCCTGTTTATGACCCGGAAACCTTCGCTACGAATGTTCCCGGGATCTATGTTGCCGGACATTTTACCGAACAGCGCCACATAAAAGGGGCTATTGATGCGGGACCGGTTGTTATTCAGCATATTGCAAGCCAAAAAGCTATGGCCGTCTGATCTTTGTCGTTTCAACAACAAAAAGGCGAGAGGTTTATGAACCTTTCGCCTTTCTGCTTTTGATCGTGTTCTCACACTGTCGAGAAACTATTTCTGGTTCTCAATCTTCATAACTCTGCCTTTCACTATGGGCATATCAGGCGGGTTTACCTCGTAAGAAGCAACGGTGAAAGTGTCTTTGACCGTGTCATCAGAATAGGTCGTCCATTGATACGGCAGCAGAACACCGTTCACGCTTCTGAAATCGCCAAGCCTTACCTGACGGTCCGTTCCTTTTCCTGCATCTGCTTTAGCTACAAAGACCGCTTTGCCTTTTACGTCAACATTTTCGGTGGTGATCTCACCGTTGTCAGCCTTGCGGGCGATGATCGATATCACCGCGTTCTCAGTATAATTGATCGCAACGGGAACATTTGTATAACGGTCAAGGTGCAGTCTGAAACTGGAGCCGCCAAGATCAGCCTCGATCGTATTCACATCAATCCCGCCTATATTTCCTTCACCGGCGAATGTATATGCGATGTCCATTCCTTTCGGCGGCGTCAGCAGAAGCATCAAAGCAAGCCTTGCCAACTCATTATTCTTGTTCGGCTTGGCCACGGCAGCAGAACGAACTTTTACCTCTTTTCCATCAACGGTCATCTTGCCGTCTTCAGTCGCAGTATACACCGCGTCGCTGCCGTCCTTCTTCACAATGATCACATTTCTTGTCTCAAGCGGTTTTCCTTCAACAGGAACTACTTTAACAACATTTCCTGCGTCATCAACCATTTCACCCCGGACTATGATCTTTGCAGGAACTGAGCCGGCTTCACCGTTTTCGCCCGAGGCGCGAACAACGACCTTTGTCCTGCCCGCTTCAGCCCCTTCAATGTGTTTACCGGTAAATTCAAAGACCTGCTTATCAGTTGTTGTCATGACAGCACCCTTGGTCGGGGCAAAACTGCCATCCACAGCTTCCATCTGTTTATCGCCTATCGAAACTCGGCGTGAAAGAATGCCTGAAAGCTGCATTACGATCTCGCTTTCGCCGCTCTCCGTTCTCGCCACACCGTCTATATCAAACGTATGTGTTGACGAACCTTTTATTGACAGGCCTTTGATCTCTGCGAGAGCCGCATCACCGCCTATCGCTATCCTTGCCTGTTTTATCAGATAAAGAGCCTTTTCATCCGATTTGAACTTGGCCCCAATGCTATCGACCATGACACCAAGTCCGAGAAACAGGAAGGCCGCTCCAAACACAGTCATAAGAAACTTTTTCATAAACTTTCTCCCAAGAGTAATTATAAGATCGCCGGGCCGTGAACCATAGCTGTATCAGGAGGATAAATGGATCGCTAATAAAGATCCGCCCCGGCATGTCTATAATTTTGCAAAAGCTCGTCTGTAAAGTGATTAAGATAAAGCAAAGAATTTGTTAAGAATGTAAAATCCTGCAAAAAGCTATGGACAACCGGCAAAATAGATAGAAAAATCAGAAAGTGAGGAAGCTTTTGCGATGAAACAGTCCTGGATGACCATAACCGTGACAATATGCCTTTTGGGGCTGCTTACTGTTTTTGCGGGGACACAATATTACCTGCTGAATCAGAACGGCGAGGCCAGGCGTGACCAATTGCAGAGGCGTGTCGAAAGCGATACAGCAAGAATGGCTGACGAACTTGACCGTGACCTACAGTCGCTTTCGGTCTCGCTTCAGGGTTTTGCCGATCTTAGAGATGCGGGCGAATCCTCACAGTTTTCTGATAGATTTTTTGCCTGGCGTGAAAGATCACCGTTTCCGGAGATCATAGAAAAAGCTGTATTCGTTCCTATTGATCAAACGGATAAAGCATTGGTTTATGACATCGATTCACGAAGGTTCATTGAGTTCGAATCCGACGACTCATTGAAAAATGCATTGCTTTTATTTGAAAAAGAAGATCCAGTATCACAGTTTAATGCGGACGCTCTGGTCATTCGTGTTAAAACGATAAATCGTGAAAATCAGCCCCCGCCAACAACGGTAACTCGAACGCCTGAGGGCTTATCGACGTTTACAATACTACAGAGAGACAGGTTCAGCGGTGATCTGTTCGTGTTTTTGGACAAGAAGACTCTGACCTCAGGTATATTTCCCGCGCTCAGCGAAAGGTACTTTCCCGATCATGATTTCAATATAGTTGTTTCTACAAAGGACAATGACAGTGAACTTTTTTCGCTGAGCGGGCCTGTTAGCGAACCTGATGCACGATCATCGATATTCGGCGTTGTTCCGGCCGGCATAGCTTTTATGGCGACCAGATCATCCGAAAACGGCGAGCCGATAAAGCATTCCATACAGGTCTCCAGATCAAATGATATAAGATTGTCAAAACCATTGATAGCGCAAGGTATGCCCCTTCCATCAAACACCTGGATGAAAAAGGAAGACAGCAAAAATGAGCGGGCGGGCATTTTAGAGCTTGAAACAGGAGATATAAAGATACGCAGTACACAGGTTCTTTCAACGTCAAATTTTTCCCGGATAGCAGACGAGCATTGGCAATTGAAGGTGCAGCACAAGAAGGGCTCCATCGCAGCCTTTGTTGACGGCGAAACGAACAAAAGCCTTTTGCTTGGGTTGGCGATATATCTGCTGATCGGAGCCAGTATCCTTGCAATTGTTCTGTCAGCCGTTAGGTCAAAAAAATACGCACAGCGTCAGGTAGATTTTGTTTCCAGTGTGTCGCATGAATTCAGAACGCCGCTGGCGGTCATCTATTCAGCAGGCGAGAATCTGGCGGACGGAATTGCCGCCGATGCCGAACAAGTTCGGCGCTACGGTGATCTGGTCAAGAGCGAAGGGCGGAAATTGTCCGGTATGGTCGAGCAGATACTGTCTTATGCAGGTGCGCGCAGCGGAGCCCGAAAATATAACTTCGCTCCTTGCGACGTGGAGGATGTTATTGAGAACGCAGTCAGCGAATGTTCAGGAATTTTGCGTGACAAGGGTTTTGTTTTTGAATCTAAAGTCGAAGCGGGTTTGCCTATCATTTCAGCAGATCGCGACGCTCTTTCTGGTGCAATACAAAATCTCATAGCGAACGCCGTTAAGTATAGCAACGGTAACCGCAGCATTGACCTTTCTGCTGAAAGAGAAGGCAATTCTCTCAAGATAGCAGTAACCGACCGCGGAATCGGCATCTCTTCGAAAGACATGAAACAAATATTCGAACCTTTCTTCCGGTCGAGACAGGTAGTTGATGCTCAGATACACGGAAACGGACTCGGGCTGGCCCTTGTACGCGATGTGGTGAAAGCACACAAAGGTTCTGTAGATGCCGAAAGCGAACTCGGCAAGGGAAGTAAGTTCACTATAAGGCTGCCGTTATGAAAATTCTTATCATTGAGGATGAAGAGGGCCTGATCATAACGCTGACAGACAGGCTGCGGAACGAAGGCTTTGAGACCGTCTCAGCTTCAGACGGCGAAGCGGGATACAAGCTGGCGTGTGAGCAGAAATTCGACCTTATACTTTTGGATGTGATGCTGCCGAAAAAGAACGGTTATGACGTTTGCCGCGACCTCAGAAAAGTAGGGAATTCGACGCCGATACTCATGCTGACCGCAAAAGGTGAAACGGTCGATAAGGTCGTAGGGTTAAAACTTGGTGCGGACGATTATCTTACAAAACCTTTTGAGGTGATTGAGCTACTGGCAAGGGTTGAGGCATTGCTGAGACGTTCGCCCGTTAACTCCAGCGGGGTTCTTCCCGAAAAGTTCGCGTTCGGAGCGATCAATGTAGATAACCGGCGGGCAGAGGTTGTAAAGGACGGAAAACCTGTCGAACTTTCCGCCATGGAGTTCAAGCTGTTACAGTTTCTCATCGCCAATCAGGGCGAGGTGCATTCACGCGACAGACTTCTGGACGAAGTTTGGGGTTATGACGCGATGCCTTCGACCAGAACGGTTGATGTTCACATCGCTTGGCTCAGGCAAAAGCTTGAAGAGAATCCGCGCCATCCTGTATTCATCAGAACCGTCCACGGCATCGGATATATGTTTCAGGATATGTGAACCGGCTGCGATACCGGCATTTCCGTATCACACCATTGTGCTTTCGCTGTCCAGTCTTTCGCGCCTGGCAACATTTGTTCTGTACGCTGCTTCTTCCACCTCGGCCGCTACCGCTTCACCAACACGCCTGTCAAAGACCGAAGGGATGATGTAGTCAGCGTGAAGTTCATCCTCGCCGATTATCCCTGCAATGGCATTTGCCGCCGCAAGTTTCATTTCCTCGTTTATTTGTGACGCTCGGCAATTCAAAGCTCCACGGAAAATGCCGGGAAAGCACAGAACATTATTGATCTGATTCGGATAATCCGACCGCCCAGTAGCCATTACTGTAACCAGATCCATCGCCTCTTCGGGCATGATCTCCGGTATCGGATTGGCCATTGCGAAAACGATCGGGTTCTTTGCCATCGCCTTTAGGTCATCGCGGTCGATCACGCCGGGTGCGGAAAGCCCAAAGAAAACATCAGCTCCTTTTATCACGTCGTGAATATTTCCTTTTTCCTTTCCGGGATTGGTGTTTCTAGCGTACCAGTCCTTGACCCAGTTCATATTTTCGGTGCGGCCTTCATACAAAGCACCGGTCTGGTCACAACCGACAATGTTTTTGACACCGGCTGCCATCACGATCTTGGTACAGGCAACACCTGCGGCTCCCACGCCATTCACCACGACCTTGATGTCCTCCATTTTTTTGTTGACTAGCTTGAGCGCATTGATGAGAGCCGCAAGGACTACAACGGCAGTTCCGTGCTGATCGTCGTGAAAAACAGGTATGTCGAGTTCCTCTTTCAGACGCTCTTCGATCTCGAAACATCGCGGAGCCGAAATATCTTCCAGATTTATGCCGCCGAATGCCACAGAAATATTCTTTATGGTCTGAACGATCTCATGTGGATCTTTTGTGTCCAGACAGATAGGGAACGCATCGACACCGCCGAATTCTTTGAAAAGCTGTGCTTTTCCTTCCATTACCGGCATTGCCGCTGCCGGGCCGATATCGCCCAGGCCGAGAACCGCTGTCCCATCAGAAACAACGGCGACCATGTTCTTTTTGATCGTCAGATTAAAAGCTTTTTCCGGGTCTTTCGCGATCGCTTCGCATACACGCGCAACTCCGGGTGTGTAGGCCATTGAGAGGTCAGAGCGCGTTTTCAGCTGCATCTTTGACGCGATCTCTATCTTGCCGCCAAGGTGCATCAGAAATGTCCTGTCAGAGACATTGATAACCTCGACCCCATCGATGTTCTCTACCGCACTGACGATCTCTTCATCATGGGTTTCGGACGCGGCGTTGACGGTGATGTCCCTTATCAGAAAATCCTTTCCGACGCTGACAATATCGATACCTTCGATATCTCCACCTGCGTGTCCGATCGCGGTCGTTATCTGGCCTAATTTTCCCGGCTTGTTGTGTATCTTAATGCGCAGTGTGAGGCTGTAACTGGCATTGGGTGTTGATGTAGTTGACATAAAACCTAAAAACGTAAGGTTAACTTTCTGTTCTCGGAATGGCAAACGACAACACGGTTGTTTCTGCTGAGGCTAGGTATATATCACCCGCGGGACGCCAGCGGTATCCGGCGTTGGAGAGGAAGAAAGCAGCCGTTCGACCTCTTGCCATACGGTTTCTACATTCACCTCTTTCATACACGGATGCTCAGATATGGGGCAATCCAGGAAACGGCACCCCGCGCATTCAACCTTATGACCTATGACCGTATGACCGCCGCCGAACGGGTACCAATGTCCGGGGTTGTTTCGCTCGCCGTAAATGCCAAGACATCTTGTGCCGACCGCCGCCGCCAAATGGGTCGTGCCGGTGTCCAGGCCGATAAGAAGATCACATTTTGAAAGTAAAATAGCTGAGCCCCTGACGGAAAACTCGCCCGTGGCATTGACCCCGCTGCCGCACTCTGCAATTATCCGCTCACCAAATTCGCGTTCACCTTTTCCGCCAACGATCATTATATCTCTGCCGGTTTCATGGACGATCCGTTTTGAAATTTCAATGAACCTTTCCGCCGGCCACTGGTTCGCCAGCGTCTTGCAGCCCGGAGCTATTGCTATTGGCTTCTCAACGCCTGGCTTTGTCCTTTCCGCAAGCCATTCATCGACAGGTTTTTCTTCTTCACGGGAAAACATCATCCACGGGATCGCAAGATCATGATCGGTATCGGTGGTGATCCCGTCAGGAGCTAGCCGTTCTAACTTTCTTATCGCTTCGTGTGGTGTAATGGCCGGCCGGCCATCAGCATCTATTGGATAAAGTTCGTTTTGGGTGAATGAGCGAAAGCCGTAAAGTTTTCTGATGCCGCATAAGCGAAAAAAGATCTTGTCCCGCAGAACCGCTCTGGCAGGCCGTTCGCTGATGACAAGGTAAACAGCCGCGTCAAATCGTTCCCGTCTGACAAGCGGCAACAGATTGCGAAAGATCGAAAACTTTCCGGAACCACCGATGCTGCTTTCGTATTCCATGTAACGGTCAACCAGACCATCGGGTATTACCTCCGAAGCTCTTACGATGTTGCCGCCATGAGTGTCCTGAAGCATGACGATCTCTGCTTCGGGAAATTGGCGTCGCATTGCCCTCAACGAAGGAATAGCAACGATGGAGTCACCAAGCGAGCCAAAAAGATATGCCAGGATTTTCGGTTTTGTCTTCAAAACGGGTATTTCGCCTGAGCCTTTCATTGCCCGGCTATTAATGGATCCAACGAGTTCATAGTAGTAAATTAGAATCAAAAGTCCAATAGGCGGGCAAAAGCGTCCGAAATGAACTTCAAGAAAAAAGCCACGGTCACCGTCGCTGTCTTACAGTTTTGCCCTTACAGCGTCATTACGGCGGATTTGTTATAATGATCTTGAATAGTATGGAGGCATTGGCAGTATTCGCGAGATATTCGGCTTTACTCAAGGCCTAAAGCACAATCAGATCCACCGCATAGAACGTTTGGGAACACGGCGAGTTCCGCAGCAGGATATAATCTCGCCTGAACTGGCACGCCAGATGTCTGAGTTATCCCACGAGACACGCCGTCAGATCGGTGTTCTTGTAAACCGAAAGGGCCAGGTCGAATACGTAATGGTCGGCACGGCAACCGGTATCGAGATGCCGGATTTTGGACGTGCGCGTGTTTCAACAGATCGTTTTCGCGGGCTTCGCTGCATTCATACCCAGTTCAATGATGAGAAACTGACGCGCGATGATCTGACCGACCTTGCACTTCTGCGGCTCGATCTGATGTCTGTGATACAGGTTGACCGTTCAACCGGCCTTCCCGGACTAGTTTATTCTGCCCATCTGCTGCCGACCGCTGCCCAGGATCTGGCTGAGAATGGCAACGCAACGCCATACGAATTTCTCGAACCCGCACTTCCTTCGCAGCTGGATGTAAATTTTCCTGAGCTTATCTCTTCGCTTGAAGATGAGATGGCAAGGATACGTTTGTCTGCCCGTTCGAGACAGGAAGGTCGTGACCGGGCGATCCTTGTAGGTGTGACAACAGGGCCGGGCGGCGATGCTGAAGAATCCATGGCAGAACTTGCCGAACTGGCATTGTCAGCGGACGTGGTCGTATTGGACAAGATCATTCAAAGGCGTTCTCGTATTGACCCCAAGACCGTTCTTGGCAGAGGTAAGCTGGACGAACTTCTTATTCGCTCAATGCAGGTCGGAGCCGATATTATAGTCTTTGATCAGGAATTGTCGCCGACACAGGTTCGGTCTCTGTCCGTTGCGACCGACCTTAAGGTCATTGATCGTCCACAGCTGATCCTTGATATATTTGCCCAACGGGCACAGTCCCGCGAAGGTAAGCTCCAGGTCGAACTGGCACAGCTTAAATATCTTTTGCCGAGGCTGGTGATGGGGCAAAACTCAGCGTTTTCCAGACTGGCCGGCGGTATAGGCGGACGCGGTCCCGGCGAAACAAAGCTAGAGACCGACCGCCGCCGTGTTCGCGACCGCATCTCGCAACTCGAAAAGCAGGTCACGGCTCTCAGCAGGCAACGTCAAGAGCGACGCAAGAGCAGGGTTCAGAGGGCATTGCCGACCATATCGCTTGTTGGTTATACGAATGCCGGAAAATCGACACTGCTTAACACGCTGACCAGCTCGGACGTTCATGCTGAAAAGAAGATGTTCGCGACGCTTGATCCGACATCGCGTCGGCTGAGGCTGCCGTTCGAACAAGAGGTCATTGTCAATGACACGGTTGGATTTATCCGTGATCTGCCCGAAGACCTCGTTGCGGCATTTCGTGCGACGCTTGAGGAGATCTCAGGTAGTGATCTGCTTGTGCACGTGGTTGACGCATCAAGCCCTCATGCCCGCCAACAGGTGCTTTCCGTGACAAAAATACTTGAAGACCTAAAGCTCACCGAGATACCCGAGATCATCGCTTTGAACAAATCTGACCTCGTTAGCGAAGAAGAGGTCGAAATGTTAAGCAAGCACATCTCGCTTGACAAGTCAGTGGATTGCGTGGCAATTTCAGCTATTCGCCGTAACTCATTGCTGCCGTTGATAGAGTCGATGGCAGAGCGCGTTGCGGCTATAAGTTCCACGCCGGATACCGTGACCGTATAGGAGCACTATGAGCAATCGCAGCGATCAGGGAGATTCATCCGTCAGCAAATGGTTTGACGGACTCTTAACGCGGCTCAAAGCGCCGTTTGAAAAGCTGTCTGACAATCACCGTTTCTGGATAGGTTTCGCGCTTCTTAGTCTAATAACCACTCTTCTCATATATAACCCGTTCTGGCGATCAGCGGACGAGGTCGCATTTAAAGAAGGCGATATCGCACACGAAACCATCATCTCCCCTGCGGATATCTACTTTGTTGACGAAGCCGAGACCGAAAGGCGCCGGCAGGCGGCCCGCGAGAAGGTAATGCCGATCTTTGTCTCAGAACCGCGACGAGCGGCCGAAGCTGTTCAGGGATTTACGTCTGCTTGGGAAGATATGCAGAGAAAGGCCCCGGCCGCATCTGCCAACCGGGCCAATTCCAACACTGAATCTGAAGCATTATGGACGGGAGCAGGCGGGCCTGAACTCGGAAAGATCTTTACCGCCAGAAGGTTCAGTTCCAATGAACTGGACGCGATCAAACGCATTCTGAACGAATATGCCAGTGGCGATATTTACGGCGATCAGGATAAACCTTTCCTCGAAAAAGAGGTCACCATCGTTGACCGCCAGCGGCCGACCGATCATCGTCAGGCGTCACAGCCTGTTCTGACGATGACAGCCTTGTCGGAGGCAAGGACACGACTGCAAACTGGTCTGACACAGATACGCAGCCTTTCAGAAGAAGAATCTCAGGCATTTTATGCAGCCCTTTCGCCGCTTATTCAGCCAAGCGTTATTTATGACAGCGCCGCAACCGAAAGCGCACGAGCGACAGCCGCTGAAGCGATCCCTGCGGCGGCAATATCGTTGAAGCGAGGGCAGAAGGTCGCTGACACGGGGGACATTATCACGCCGTCTGTGCTTTCACAGGTTGCCGCCATTAAGAATTACAGTGGTTCTTCGCGGCAGGTAAACCGTTTTCTCGGACTTTTTGCCCTGATAACCGCTCTGTTCTGGATCGGCTGGAAGTTTATCGAACACAGAGGCATTGTACCGCGGCTGGCTTTATCGGAAACAAAGACCTTTGCTCTGTTCGGTTTTATAATTCTTATACAGACCGCTCTATTGGCTGTGTTCTTCCGGCTGGCTGAATTTACCGCGTCGCAAAATGTCAGGGCTCCGATGAACGATCCGAATCTCTGGTCATTCGCGATGCCGTTTGCGTTTGCAAGCCTCTTGATGGCTCTGCTTGCCGATAGACGAACAGCACTGTTCACCGGCATCTTTTCGGCGATACTGGCAGGCCTGATGGCTCCAAAGGGAGTTGATTTCATCATCTATGCCATCATTGCCTCATCTGTGGCCGCCTACGGAATAGGCCGTTACCGCAACCGTCAGACGGTTACGGTTGCCGGGGCGTTGGTAGGTGTTTTCAGTGCGTTGGTATCTATCGCTCTGATCGCTTTTTCGCAGCAGCCTTTTATTCTCAACACCATTCTGCTGGCGATCGCATGTGGTTTGGCAAGCGGTGTTATCACTGCTGCGGTCACAGCGGTGTTCCTGCCGATATGCGAATCGTTGTTCGGTGTTCTGACCGACGTAAAGCTGCTTGAGCTTTCAAACGCCGACCTGCCGATACTCGGGCAGCTGGCTCTGCGTGCCCCCGGAACCAACCAGCATTCTCACGCTGTCGGACAGCTTGCCGAAGAGGCTTGCCGCGTGGTCGGCGGCAACGGCCTGCTGGCAAGGATCGGTGCTCTATACCACGACATCGGTAAAACCGCCGCTCCCGAACATTTTGTTGAGAACCAGCACGGGCGAAATCCGCATGACCGGTTAAAACCTGCCCAAAGTGCGAAAATAATCATCAGCCACGTCACCTACGGCATTAAACTGGCAAAGGAAATGGGGCTTCCGCAAAGGATCATCGATTTCATTCCGCAGCATCACGGAACCCGCACCTTGCATTATTTTCTGAAAAGGGCGCAGGCAGAGGCTCGTGACGATCAGGAGATCTCTGAGAATGATTTTCGATATCCGGGGCCGAAACCGCAGTTCAGAGAAGCGGCGATCATGATGATAGCTGACAGCTGTGAGGCGGCCGCACGGTCGCTTGCAGAACCCAATCCGGAGAACATCCGGTTCATTGTCACAAAGATAATTGACGCCATCTTGAGCGATGACCAATTGGATGAATGCGATCTGACGCTGAGGGAACTGACGCAGATCCGCGAATCAATGATCCGCTCGCTTGTCGCGATCTATCATTCACGCGTGGATTATCCCGGATACACGCCGCCGCCTTCCGGACAGTTCAAGATTGCGGACGGAGCTATCAGCAACGATCCGCACGGGACAAAGTACCTCAACCCCGCTGACATTCCTATCAGCAAGGGAGGCGAGATCGAGGACGAGGCAGTTGACCGTTCTACGCCGCCGAACCGTTTGGGCAAGGGCGTATAGCGTTGAAGGAATTTCCGGAGTCTTGAGTTCAAAGGCGGAAACGCGACCGGTGGTGAGTGTGTTTTTGCCTAAACAGAAATAAAAAAGCGAGCCGAATTTCAGCGGCTCGCTTTTCTAGTTAATGTTAACGTTTAGGCGTTGATGAGTTCTTTAAGCTCCTTACCCGGTTTGAAATAAGCTACCCGTTTAGCAGGAATATCGACAGCTTCTCCCGTTTTGGGGTTGCGTCCTTTGCGGGAATTTCTTTCCCGCACACGGAAGCTTCCAAACCCGCGCAGTTCGATCTTCTCACCGGCGTTAAGCGAATCAACTATACTCTCAAGGACTATCTCGACCAGTTGTTCCGCGTCCTTTTTGGTCATGTCCGCCTCAACGGCGACCTTTTCAACCAGATCAGCTTTTGTCATTTTTCACGTTTCTCCCGTAAAAATGCGACCGGATATATTAAGCAGAAGTTTGTTCGGATTCTTCTGCTTCTGAACCTTCCTCAGCCGTTTCGGCAGAGACTTCAGCGGTTTCTTCCGTTGAGGCCTCAACCGTGTTTTCTTCGGCCTCAGCAGTTTCCTCCGCAGCAGGAGCTTCCTCAGTTTGTTCAGCAGCTGGTTCCTCAGCCTTTGCTTCCACTGTCTCTTCCTTTTCCGGTTCTTCCGGCTGGGTTTCTTCGGATGCCATGCTGCCGAATTTCAGGTTTGCAAGTTCACCCAGAGATGCCATGCCGCCCTTAGCCACGCTTGTGTACTGACGCGTGTCAATGATCGGTTCGTCATCCTTTCCGACCGCCCGATATGAAAGACCGATCTTCTGGTCTTCATTCTCGATCCTCAAGATCTTGAAGTCCATCTCTTGTCCGATCTGGACAATATCATCTGGTTTCTCGACCCTTTCTTCGGCAAGCTCCGAAATATGGCAAAGACCTTCTAGCCCTTCGCCTAGTTCTACGAATACACCAAAGCTAGTGAATCTTGAGACCTTACCGCGGACAGTGTCACCTGGTTTGTGGGTTGCGATAAAGCTTTCCCAAGCACTTGGTGTAAGGTCTTTCATCGAAAGTGAAAGCCTTTGTCCAACGGTGTCGATGTGCGTGATTATCGCTTCGACCTCTTGATCTTTCTTCAGCAATTCCTTTGGATGCTTCAGTTTCTTAGCCCAAGTGATGTCTGATACGTGAACAAGGCCGTCAATGCCGTCCTCGATCTCAACAAATGCGCCAAAATCAGTTAGATTTCTGATCTTGCCATGGATCTTGGAACCGACAGGGTAACGGGCAGCGACCGTATCCCATGGATTGTCCTGAAGCTGTTTCATGCCGAGGCTGATGCGTTTTTCTTCGGTATCGACACCAAGAACCTGTACATCAACATCGTCACCGCGATGAAATAGCTTTTTGGGGCTGGTCGAACGTTTTGACCAACTGATCTCTGAAACGTGGACAAGGCCCTCAACGCCCGGTTCAAGTTCAACGAAAATGCCGTAATCTGTTACTGACGAAACCTTGCCCTTGATGTGCGATCCTACATCGTAAACCTCAACGACCGTTGACCACGGATCGGGCTGAAGCTGCTTGTAGCCAAGCGAGATCTTTTCTTTGTCACGGTCAAGCTTCAATACCTTTACCTGAACGGTATCGCCGGATTTGAAAAGCTCGCCCGGATTCTGAATACGGCCCCACGACATGTCGGTAACGTGCAGCAGGCCGTCAATTCCGCCCAGATCAACAAAGGCTCCATATTCGGTCAGGTTCTTTACAGCTCCCTCTACAACATAGCCGACGTCAAGCCGTGACATTGTTTCAGCCTTCTGAGCATTGATCTCTACGTCTGTGATGACCTTTCTGGAAAGAACGATATTGTTTCGCCGACGGCTGAACTTAATGATCCTGGCCTCGATATCCTGACCGATATATGTATCAAGGCTTCTGATAGGCCGTGAATCGATCTGCGAGCCGGGAAGGAATGCTTCGACACCATTGATGTCAACTTTCAGGCCGCCTTTCGTCTTGTCAACGATCTTGCCGATGATCGGGGTCTCGCTGTTGTACGCGGCCTCGATGTCGTTCCATACTTTGCGGCTAAGAGCGTCTGACCGCGACAGCAGAGGCGGTGCATCGCCCGAATGGATGGTCTTTATGATGGCTTCGATAGTGTCGCCAACAGTGACCTGATCTTCAATATTGCCTGAAAATTCCTCAGCCGGGATCACGCCTTCGCTCTTGTAGCCAAAGTCCACAAGAACGCCTCTTTCCGAAACTCCGACGACCTTACCTTCTACCAGTTCGCCCGCATGATATACGGTCTGTTCCTGTTCGAACTGTTCAAGGATCGCTCCAAAGTCGATCTCGCCTGAGTTATGTGTGTCATCAGAACCTGATTCCACAGCTGACTGTACCGGTGACGTTTTCACGTCATTCTGTTCGTTTTGCTCTGAGCCCGAATCAACGCCGGTTTTCGTTTCTTCGGTCTCGTTGTTAACCTCTGTTGTCATTAAGTGTGCGCCGTTTTCCTAAGTTATTATTTGATTCGATTGATCGACCGCAGAACCGAACGGTTCTCACCGTCGGGAAGATGGCCAATTCTTTTATTTTAGCCGGAAAAGATGTTGTAGAGAGCGGACGGCCTAGCTGAAAGCGTAGAGGAAAGATGAATCGCCTCAAAAAAACACTGGCTTTTCATAGCCGTTCTGCCTGCTCACTTCACCGGATAAAACTAAAATTTACACGTCATATGCCCGTAATGTCAAGACTTATCCGCCGAAAACCGTTTGTTTCATCACATTTGCAGAAGCATCCCGCTTTCTTTCGGTCAGTATGACGTGATCAAATAGCTACCACGCCCATTCCGGCCATTTTCGTACTGAATAAGATGCCCGAAAATGCGGAAAGCCCCGCATCGGATCAACTTCTGCGGGGCCGCTTTTTCCTTAAGCCGTAAAGCTTTACGTCCTCGTGAACAGATTCTCCAGCGTAGAAACGACACCGCTATTCTTTTCCATCTGTTCTTTAGCGATGGCTGAGGTATTCTGGATGCCTGCCAATCTGAGGCGGAATTCATCCGGATTGGTTGAGCCGCGCAGAGCTTCTTCAAGGCTTATCAGACCTGATGAGTACAGATAGAACAACGACTGATCGAATGTTTGCATACCATACTGCGATGTTCCGGCAGAAATGGCGTCGCGTATCGACGCGGTCTTTTCCTCGTGCAGAATGTAGTCGCGGATAAGCGGCGTAGATATCAGTACTTCGACCGCCGGAACGCGTGTGTTGCCGTCGGCTGATTTCATCAGACGCTGTGAAATAACTGACCGCAATAGACCCGCAAGTTGTATCCGTATGGATTTTTGCTGATAGGGCGGAAATGCTGAGATTATTCTTGTAAGGGTTTCCTGTGCGTCCAGCGTGTGCAGCGTGGAAAGCACAAGATGGCCGGTCTCTGCCGCCACAAGGGCAGTTTCGATGGTCTCAAGATCTCGCATTTCACCAACGAGGATCACATCAGGATCTTGACGAAGCGACCCTCTCAAAGCCTCGGCAAAACTGCGGGTATCAACATCAACCTCGCGCTGGGTTATAAAAGACTGCTTGTCGCGGTGAAGAAATTCTATCGGATCCTCAATGGTAACAACGTGGCAGTTCCGCGTTTCATTGATGTGATCCACTATGGCAGAAAGCGTGGTTGATTTACCGGAACCTGTCGTTCCCGTAACTAGGATAAGCCCGCGAAGCTCATCAGAAACGGCATTGAGGATCGGCGGCAGGCCGAGTTCCGCAAAGTTTTTGACCGTGTCTGCAATAACACGTGCGACAATACCGATCGAGTTTCGCTGCTGAAATATATTTACGCGAAATCTGCCCAACCCAGTGACGCCATAGCCTATATCAACCTCAAATGCATCGCGAAAATGCTGTTTTTGCCTGTTGGACATCATCGAGAACGCCATTTCCAGCGTTTCTTCCTGAGTCAGCTTTCCTGCACCCGAAAGCGGACTTAGCTCACCGTTTACGCGGATGACCGGCACCGAACCCGCTCTCAAATGCAGGTCGGAGGCACCAAAGCTCATGGCCATGCGCAAAAGGTCATCGATTCTTGTATGCATAGTTACGGAAAGCAAAAGCCTGTGTGGCGAGATGGACGTTCAGCGGCCGTCTATTTGCTGTTCTTTTGAAATGATCCGGAGTTTTCCGGTTATGGTCTGTGTGAAATGTGTTCTCAAACAGTGTAAAACTGTTTCAAATAAGTTTAACGCTCTCATCTTGGAAAGGTCAATCTTTTTTTCACTTTTATCCCGGATCACGTGATAGACCTTTTTTCTTATTTCTTACTTTGCGAAATTTAGTTTCATCGCGTCTTAGCGGCAATATCTCAGACGGAACAGCCACAAAGCTGCAAAGGCACAAAGACCCGCGAAGAGAAGAGCATTACCGATCATATTCGACACTTTTGCCGTATGGTCGTAAAATTAAATTTTTCGCTGCTCATGAAAGACAAAGAGAAAGATCTAGGAATCAACCCGCCATTTGCTGTTGCAGGAGGCGTGATCGAAGTGTTTGTAACCGATTTTGACCCGACATATGGTCGCGATTCGTTGGAGATCGAGGGTCAAAAGGCCGTTCTAACGGCTGCCTCCGGGAAAAAGCTGATGGCCGTATTGCCGGACGTCAGTGAAGGTATATGTTCGGTAGAGAGGTCTCGCCAGGACATAAAAACCCCGATCGGAGACATCATTGCAGGACGGATCATCGCCAAAGATATGCACAACGTTGCTAATCCGGCGATAGATCCTAGTGATGGAGC
Organism: Acidobacteriota bacterium; assembly: GCA_019639215.1. Lineage (GTDB taxonomy): Bacteria > Acidobacteriota > Blastocatellia > Pyrinomonadales > Pyrinomonadaceae > OLB17. Next base: position 4,800 of record JAHBSH010000057.1, on the reverse strand, counting down.
AGTTATCGTGACCCGTTCAGGTTCTCGCGGCCAGCAGCTTCCGAATACGCTTTACCGCATTGAAAAGGACGGATACATTGACGAACTTCCGGTTTCGGTGATGAATCCGACCGGGATAGCTTTTTCGCCTGAAGGGAAAATGTTCGTTTCTAATCGTGCGGCGGGCGAGATCTATATCATCGAGCGTGGTGAGGAGGCACATTTTTTTGCGGGCGGGCTGGGAATTGTCACAGGCATAGCCTTTGATGCTGAAGGTTTTCTTTTTGCCGGAGACAGAACGGGCCGCATCTATCGCATAGACGAGTTCGGATCCGCCGAAACGTTTGCCGTGATCGAGCCTTCCGTGGCGGCTTATCACCTGGCTTTCGGGCCTGACGGCAGGCTTTATATGACCGCTCCGGGAATGACGAGCAGCGACGCAGTATGGGCTATTGACAGTGAGGGAAGGGTCGAGACCTATTTTCGAGGATTTGGCCGTCCTCAGGGGCTTGCCTTCGACCACAGAGGCCGTCTTTATGTAGTGGCAAGCTACGGCGGACATCGCGGCATTTTCAGGCTCGTTGAGGGCGGCGAACCTGAATGGTTCGTTTCAGGACAGGACATAGTCGGTCTTTGTTTTGGCCCGAACGCCGAGTTGGTAGTATCTACGCGTGATACGGTATTCTCGCTGCCTGTGGGCAGGTCGTAACTGGTGAGGTGATGAGAGGTATGAAAAAGGCTTTATTTATTTGTTTAACGTTTGCGTTGATGCTTGGCTGCGGTGGAACACAGGAAACATCAAATAACTCCGCCGCTACGCCATCGAATACGGCTCCGACCAAACCGGAAACAGGCCCGACGCCGGACGCCGTTCTTGGCCGTCATATCCGCGAAGCGGCAGAGAAAGGAAAGGGACGCATAGGCGTTCATGCGGCAATAGTTGAGACCGGACAGGTCGTCGGCATAAGACAGAACGAGCGTTTTGCCATGCAGAGCGTGGTAAAGATCCCCATCTCGATGGCGGTTCTTAAAATGGTAGATGACGGCAAGCTCAAGCTGGACGAAAAGATAAAGATCGAAAAAAGCGAACTTGTGCCTGATTCGATGCACTCGCCGATAAAGGATAAGAATCCGGAAGGCACAGAGATGACCGTCGATGAACTTATCAAGGCGGCTGTTTCTGTCAGCGATGGCACGGCTGCTGATGTTCTTCAGCGTGTTGCGGGCAATGCCGCCGGTGTCCAAAAATACATCGACGACCTTGGCATCGTTGAAATGGAGGTCAAATACACCCACAAGGAGTTTTCCGGCAACACCGAGCGGCAGTATGCGAACTGGACATCTCCTGAGGCGGTCAGCGCATTGCTGACAGAACTTTACCGTTCTGCATATCCTGAGACTGTTGATAAATATGCTCCGCCGCCGACGATCTCTTCGGAGAACGCAAAGCTATTACTAAAATATATGACCGAAACGGAAAATCCTGCCGCCCGTATAAAGGCAGGCGTCCCCGAAGGAACCGTCGTCGCTCACAAAACAGGCTCATCCGGCACAAGCAACGGGATCACAGCCGCCACAAACGATGCTGCCATCATCACTCTGCCAAACGGCAACCACATGATCCTGACCGTGCTGTTGGCAGATTCGCCCGACGATCAGGACACACGCAACGCCACCATCGCGGCAGTCACAAAAGCCATCTGGGACAAATGGACAGCAACTGAGTAAGGCATTTTTGACCTGTCAAAAGTCCTCAATCTTCTTTCCTTATGGGCTTTGCCCTAAAGCACTGCGGTCGGGTTGTACCGGAACGCAAACGTCTCTTTTCTCTGGGGCTTTGCCCCAGCGCACTGCGGTCGGGTTGTACCCGACCGTCAAGCATTCTCCAAAAAAATAAGGAGGCTGTGCCTCCGAAAGATCAAACAGAGGCACAGCCTCAAAAGATTTTTTTAATGAGACATGCTCGGTCGGGCATAGCACCGACCGCAGTGCAATAGGGCAAAGCCCAAGAAGCACAAAACAAAAAAAGAGATTCCGTACGGTCGGGCATAGCACCGACCGCAGTGCCATAGGGCAAAGCCCAAAAGCTAAAACCCAAAACCCAAAACCCAAAATATTAACACCTAACAATTTTCTTATTATTTCTTTCTCCAGTTGATCTTATCCAGATCTACGGGCAGCGGTTCGTCAGGCAATTGCCTTTTATTAAATATTCTTGAGCTTGACCATTTCCAATCGTTGGGATGATCGGCAAGCCCTGCTCTGACGGGATTTAAGTGAGTGTATTGTATCCGTTCCCACAACATTTCATCATTCCAAAGCAGTCGCGTGTCGGGATGTCTCTGCCAAACGGTATGCTGTGAGCCGTCAGAGCGTCCTTCAACACGGAGCTTTGCGAGCGATTCAGTTAAGTTGTTGAACTTTAAATGGTCAAGGATGCGTTTCCCGACTATTCCGTTGATCAGCCGCTGAATTTCAGAAGGTTTGAACTTGCTGTCAGTCACCAAATGGAGATGATCGAGCATTATGACGTAGGCAAATATGAGAAAACCGTGTTTAAGTCTCGATTCATTTATAGCGTTGCAGACGATCTGTGCGATAGTTTCAGTTCTGAAGATCGGCAGCCTGTCTTTGGTCACCGTGGTCAGGTAATAAGCGGGAGTGTTTTTTGATACCTGAAATCTCATGATCTTTCGGAGGCACAGCCTCCTGGATTTATTTAGCGAACTTGATCGGTCGGGTTGAACCCGACCGCAGTGGAAAGCAGGCACAGCCAACCTTCGGTTGAAGGAGATACGACGGAAAGGTAGAGCCTTTCCGTATGGCTAATCAGCAAGCTGCATTAAAGATAAAAGTGGGAGATGTTCTTTTGACGATCAGATAGTCGTTTAGACCAACCTCTTATTCATCGTCATCATGTGCTCTTACGCGGCCGGCGGCAACAGCGTCGTCGATGACCTTTTGCGCAAGGTTATGCGGCAGCGGGTCATAGTGAGAGAACTGCATGTGATATGAACCGCGAGCCTGCGTTACGCTGTTGAGCTTTGACTGATAATCCAGCATTTCACTCAGCGGTACTTTTGCCTTGATGACCTGCTGTTTGCCTCGCATTTCCATTCCGCCGACGCGTCCTCGGCGAGAGTTCAGGTCGCCCATGATGTCGCCTGAAACTTCCTGCGGTGTAAAGACCTCAACATCCATTATCGGTTCCAGCAGCGTCGGCCGTGCTTTCTCCATTGCGGCACGAAAAGCCTTACGCCCTGCGGCCTTGAAAGAATGTTCGTCGGAATCGACAGTGTGATAGCTGCCATCAACCAGGGTCACGCGAAAATCGACCATCGGATAACCGGCGACCGATCCGCTTGCGGCGGCTTCGAGGATACCTTTCTCGACCGCCGGGCGGAAATTCTGCGGTATCGAGCCGCCAAATATCTTATCCACCCATTCAAAGCCCTGTCCGCGGTCAAGCGGTTCGAAAACGCATTTGCAATCGCCGAACTGGCCGCGTCCGCCCGATTGTTTCTTGTGCCGTCCCTGAACCTCTGCCGTCTGCGTGATCGTTTCCTTGTAGGGAACCTTTGGCGGATGAAGCGCGACCTCGACGTTGTAGCGGTTCTTCAGCTTGTCAACGACCGTTTCGATATGCAGCTGGCCGCTGCCGGAAAGGATAAATTCCTTCGTCTGCGGGTCGCGGTCAAAGCGGAGCGATGGATCTTCCTCAAGTATCTTGTGAAGAGCGGTTGAGATCTTTTCCTCGTCCGCACGAGATTTTGGTTCGATGGCAAAAGCTATTGCCGCCTCAGGATACTGAACCGGCGGATAGACTATCGCAGACGCCTTATCGCAAAGCGTATCGCCTGTCTGAGTTTCCTTGAGCTTTACAACGGCGATGATGTCACCCGTCTGAGCCTCGTTCACCTTGTCAAGAGTTTTGCCCGAAATGACGTGAAGAGCGCCAAGGCGTTCTGCCGTTTCACGCGATGAATTGTATATCGTGGCATCAGCCGCAACCTTGCCGCTGACCACCTTCATCACATTTATGCGTCCGGCAAACGGGTCGGCTATCGTCCGGAATACATAAGCCGAAAACGGCTCGTCATTGCTGTATTTGCGGCTGACCCTGTCGCCTGACAGATCAGCTTCTGCAAAACCGTACTCAGCCTCATGCGTTGCCGGATTCGGAGCAAATTCCACGATGTGGTCGAGCAGGATCTTCATTCCAACCAGCGTTGTCGAAGAAACAGCATAGACCGGGCATAGCTTGCTGTTCGCTATTGCTTTTGCCAGGTTCGGGTAAATGTCTTCTTCGGGCAGCGTGCCGTCAGAAAAATATTTTTCCATCAAAGCGTCGTCCGATTCAGCGACGAGTTCAATTAGCCTTTCGCGCGTTCGTTCAAAAATGTCGCGGCCTTCTTCGGGCAGCGGTATCTCTTTGGCCTTACCGTTCTCGTCAAATTCGTATGCTTTTTGATGGACGACATCGACGACACCCTTGAAATTCGCCTCGGTCCCGATCGGAAGTGTGAAAGGAACTATCGAACGAGCAAAACTTGATGTAGCAGTTTCCAGAGCATGGCCAAAATCAGCGTTTTCCTTGTCCAGCTTGTTTACGACCATAAAGCGCGGAAGCAGGAATTCATTGGCGTAGCTCCACGTTTTTTCGGTCTGTACCTCGATGCCGTGAACGCCGTCAACTACTACCATCGCACAATCCGCCACACGGAGAGCGGGCCTTGCGTGTGCAACGAACGCAGCGTAACCGGGCGTATCTATGAGATTTACTTTTGTGTCGTTATATTCCAGGTGGGCAAAGCCATTATT